>JAEDNG010000034.1 GCA_016302625.1 Clostridiaceae bacterium | reverse complement strand
AAAAAGGCTACAACTCTTAAAATTAGTTTTTGAAAATAAAGATGTAAAAGCAGGAATCCGGTATTTAATCGTTGTCGAAACAGGATATAAATTGCTAATTTATACAATATTTGTAAATATTTACACTACTTTTGTATTTTCGCTTGCAATTATTGCAAAATTGTGGTAATATATGTAAAAAATAATACTGGAGGCAGAAATAATATGAGAAAAAAACTAAAAATTGTGATTGCTGACGATTCTACAGAATTAGGACAAAATTGTGCGAAAGCACTCAAAGGATACGGAATGGACGTTGTTTTATGTCAAAAAGACGGACAGCAGGTGCTTAATACCGTCAGGTTGCAGAAGCCCGATGTGGTTTTGGCGGATGTATTTATGCCGAATCTTGATATAATAGGGGTTTTGAACGGAATTAAAGATATTGACGGCAAGGAACGGCCGATGGTTATGGCAATGTCTAGTTTTGATAATCAAAGGCTCGAAAAGGAAACGCTTGATGCGGGCGCGAGCTATTATTTTTTAAAGCCGTTCGACATTAACACTATGGCGGAGCGCATTATTCAGCTTTCGGGCTGGAAAAACGAGATTTCGCCTGTTGTAGTAAAAGACAATGTTGTGACCGACCCGGAGCTTGAGCTAATGGTTACCGAGATTATTCACCAGATTGGCGTTCCCGCGCATATTAAGGGCTATCATTATTTAAGGGAAGCAATAATTCTTTCAATAAAAAACAGCGAAATAATTAATTCTGTCACAAAGCTTTTATACCCTACTGTTGCAAAAACCTATGGCACAACCTCCTCGCGTGTCGAGCGTGCGATACGCCACGCAATTGAGGTAGCTTGGGACAGGGGTGACATCGACGTTTTAAATTCCTATTTCGGTTATACAATTCAGAACGACCGCGGAAAGCCTACAAACAGCGAGTTTATCGCGATGATAAGCGATAAATTAAGACTGCGGCTTAAAATAAGCTGATATACATATAAAGCCCCGAATCAACTGCGATTCGGGGCTTAAAATTAACTTTATTAGGATAACAGGGCGCGGTCGTTTGCAAATTCGGAACCGCTGAGTTTTGTAAAGGCTTCGAGAAGGTACTCGACCGTGAGCTTTTTCTTTTCCTCACCCGAAACATCAAGTATTATCCGGCCGTTGTTCATCATGATAAGACGGTTTCCGTGAGCGATAGCGTCCTTCATGTTGTGGGTTACCATCATAGCGGTGAGATGTTCTTCTTCGATAAATTTATCAGAAAGCGCTAACACCTTTGCGGCGGTTTTCGGGTCTAATGCCGCGGTATGCTCGTCAAGCAGTAATAGCTTAGGCTTTTTCATTACCGCCATAAGAAGAGTAAGCGCCTGACGCTGACCGCCCGAAAGCAGTCCGACTTTAGCCGAAAGGCGGTTTTCAAGGCCTAAATCAAGCTCTTTAAGCATATATCTGAACTTTTCGCGCTCAGCTTTGCCGATCGCCCATTTAAGCCCTCTGCGCTGACCGCGGCGGCTTGCGAGCGCCATGTTTTCCTCAATCCACATATCGGCGGCGGTGCCCATCATCGGGTCCTGGAAAACTCTGCCCAGATATTTCGCGCGCTTGTGCTCGGGAAGTCTTGTCACATCAACACCGTCAATCACAATAGAGCCGCTGTCAACGGGATAAACGCCCGCAACCATGTTGAGCATTGTGGATTTTCCCGCGCCGTTTCCGCCGATAACGGTTACAAAATCACCGTCGTTAAGGGTGAGATTAAGACCGTTAAGCGCCCGTTTTTCGTTTATCGTGCCGGGGTTAAAGGTTTTGTATACGTTATTGATTTCAAGCATTGTCTGCACCTCCGGGGATAGTTTTCACACGTTTTTCGGCAATTTTGTTCTTCCAGTAGGGAATACCGAGGAAGAGAGCGACAACAAGCGCGGAAAGCAGCTTAAGGTCGTTTGCGGGCAGTCCGAGCCAGAGAACAAAGGTGATAACAATATAATATATTATTCCGCCGAAAACAGCCGCTAGGAGTTTTAGCGCAAAGTTCTTGAAAATTCTGCTGAAAGCGACCTCGCCGATAATTATGGCGGCAAGACCGATTACTATCGCACCGCGCCCCATGTTTACGTCGGCAAAGCCCTGATACTGGGCAAGAAGTCCGCCTGACAGCGCTACAATTCCGTTTGAAAGCACAAATCCGATAATCTTATTGGTAGAGGTGTTAATACCGTTCGCCCTCGCCATAGCCTGATTGCAGCCGGTAGCGCGGAGCGAATGTCCGAGCTCTGTTCCGAAGAACCAGTAGAGTATAGCAATTATTACGGCGACGAATATCGCAAGTACAACAAGAGATTTGTTGATATTGCGGAGTGAAATAAGCAGATTGTATTTATCGACCGAAAGCGGCTGGTTAGCCTTTCCGCCCAGAATACGGAGGTTAACCGAATAGAGCGCGATTTGGGTGAGTATACCTGCAAGTATCGCGGGAATACCGAATTTTGTGTGGAATATTCCGGTTACAAGTCCTGCAAGACATCCGGCAAGCAGTGCCAAAAGCAGGGAGAGAAAAATATTCATTCCGCTTGCAGTGCAGACAACGAGTACCGCGCCGCCCGTGCCGAACGAGCCGTCAACCGTAAGGTCGGCAAGGTCAAGAATCTTGTAGGTTATGTAAAGACCTACCGCCATAATTCCCCAAACTGCGCCCTGAGCTATTGCGCCGGGCAGGGAGCTTATAAATGATAGCATATTTTTTAATTCCTTTCGGTCAAAAATAGTAAAAAATAAATGTGTCCTAAAAACAGGAATAAGCGATAAGGCGCAAAGCGCCTTATCGCCATACATATTTTTTATAAAGAATTATTCCTCTTCTGAAATAGCCTCGTATGTATCGGGAACGGTTATACCGAGAGTCTGGCAACGCGAAGCCATGTACTGCTTTGTAAGGCTGTCGGCGTATTCGATTTCCATATCTCCGGGGTTTTTGCCGTTTACAAGAATTTCGTAAGCCATTTCGCCCGCCTTTTTACCGATGCTGTAATAGTCGATAGAAAGTGTGGCGACTCCGCAGCCCTTGCAGATACCTACTTCGCCGGCAACAACCGGAATTTTAGCCGGTTCGGCAATGTTGTTTACAATACCGGTGTTGGAAGCCATTGTGTTATCTGTCGGAATGTAGAGAACGTCAACCTCTTTGCAGGCGGTTGTGGTGACAGAAGCCAAATCGTTTGAATCGGCACTGGTGTATTCCTTTGCCTCAATGCCTAATTCCTTAAGCGCCTTAGTAACCTCGGTCGCCTGATATTTAGAGTTAGCCTCGCCCGAGTTATAAAGAATACCGACCTTTTTGGCATTCGGGAAAAGCTCTTTTATCATTTCAGCCTGTTCCTTTAAGGGAGCAAGATCGGAAGAACCGGTGATATTTGAGCCTGTCTTGCCTGTCCAGTCGCTTATTTCAAGCGCGGTGGCATAGTCGGTGATGGAGGTTGCGACAATCGGAATATCCGCGGTCGCGGCGGCGGCAGCCTGTAAAGCGGGGGTGGCGTTCGCCATTATAAGGTCGACCTTGTTTGAAACAAATTGGTTAACGATAGTACCGCAGGTAGCTGAATCGTTAGCGGCATTCTGTTCGTCAAAGTCGATATCGTCGCCTAATTTTTCCTTTAAAACATCCTTAAAGCCCTTAGTAGCTGCATCAAGCGCGTCGTGCTGAACAAGCTGGCAGATACCGACGGTGTATTTCGCCTTTTTCTCACCGCAGCCCGACAGAGACACACATGCTGTAAGGGTAAGCGCAAGCGCTGTAACAGCGGCTATAACCTTTTTCATTTTCATAAATCTCTCTCCTTAAAATTCATAATGAACTTTGTTTGAAATAAATATATCACTTTAAAGCATTAAAGTCAAGCGTTTTTGAAAAAAATTTATAAATTAGTGGAAATTATACGTGAAATGCGCTATACTGTAAAAAACAAACATTTTGGTTGGGTAATAAAACAACGGGGTTTTGAAATTATGCGAATTGTAATTAAAATCGGAACATCTACTTTGGCTCATAAATCGGGACTGCTTAATATCAGGCGGGTTGAGGAGCTTTGCAAGGTTATGAGCGACCTTAAAAACGCGGGAAACGAGGTCATACTCGTCTCGTCGGGCGCTATCGGAATGGGGGCGGGCAAGCTGTCGCTTTCCGAAAAGCCGTCGGATATTCCGACAAAGCAGGCGGCGGCTGCGGTCGGTCAGTGCGAGCTGATGTATACATATGACAAGCTGTTTTCAGAATATAATCATACCGTCGCACAGATTCTGATAACCGGCGAGGATATAGAGCACAGTGAGCGCAAGGTGAATTTTGAAAATACCATGTGCAGATTGCTCACTCTCGGCGCTATTCCGATTATTAATGAGAATGACTCTATCGCTACCGACGAGATAGTAATCGGAGATAACGATACCCTGGGCGCTATTGTAGCTACTGCGATTAACGCCGATCTGCTGATACTTTTGTCCGATATCGACGGGCTT
The DNA here is from genome assembly GCA_016302625.1 of Clostridiaceae bacterium. GTDB lineage: Bacteria > Bacillota > Clostridia > Oscillospirales > Acutalibacteraceae > UBA737. The sequence continues at coordinate 3,445 of JAEDNG010000034.1, read as the reverse complement.
TTCACCGCCGATCCGCGCAAGGACAAAAACGCGGTGCTTTTAAGCCGCGTTACCGAAATTACGCCCGAAATTGAGGAGATGACCGGCGGCGCGGGGAGCACCTTCGGCACGGGCGGTATGGCGACCAAAATTAAGGCGGCTAAAATCGCCACAGACGCGGGGATCGATATGATAATCGCAAACGGCAAGGAGCCGAAAGTGCTTTACGATATTGTGGAGGGCAAGCCGGTCGGCACAAGATTTATTTCACGAAAGGCGGAGAAGGAATGAAAACAACCTCTGAAATTTTAAAGCGGGCAAAGAGCGCCGCTTTGTCCTGTGCACCGCTTGATACCAATAGCAAAAACGCCGCGCTTTTAAATATGGCTCAATCTCTTATAAATCATACCGATGATATATTAGCGGCAAACAAAACTGACCTTGAAAACGCGGCGGAGAAAATTAATGAGGTAATGCTCGATCGTCTGCGGCTTGACGAAAAGCGTATTGCCGCTATGGCGGAGGGCATAAGGGAAGTAGCAAAGCTTTCCGACCCTGTGGGTAGGGTGCTGTCGGAAACAATACGCGAAAACGGACTTAAAATCGAAAAGATTTCAGTACCGTTAGGTGTTGTCGCGATTATTTACGAGAGCAGGCCTAACGTCACCTCGGACGCGGCGGCGCTTTGCTTTAAAAGCGGAAACGTCTGTATTTTAAGGAGCGGAAAAGAGGCTTTTTTAAGCGCGTCGGCAATCGTAAAGGCGCTGAAAGAGGGACTTAAGAAATCCGAAATCAGTGAGGATTATGTAAACCTTGTGGAGGATACCTCCCGCGATAGCGCAAGGGAGCTTATGACGGCGAACGGATATATCGATTTGCTTATTCCCCGCGGCGGAAAGGGGCTTATTTCCGCTTGTGTGCAAAACGCTACAGTACCTGTTATTGAGACGGGAACGGGAATTTGTCACATCTATGTTGACAAAGCCGCCGATTTGCAAAAAGCGCTTAATATCGTTGATAACGCGAAAACAAGCCGCCCCTCGGTCTGCAACGCGGCGGAGGTCTGCCTTGTAAACCGCGATATTGCGGATAAATTTTTGCCGATGTTAGCCGAAAGATTTAAAAACCGTGCCGAAATACGCGGAGATAAAGAGGTCTGCGGAAAAATTTGCTCAACACCTGCCGGCGAAAACGATTTCGACACCGAATTTCTTGATTATATAATGGCGGTAAAAATTGTCGCCGATGTAAAAGAGGCGGTCGCTCATATTGCAAAGCACTCCACCCATCACAGCGAAAGCATTATAACCGAGGATATAAAAGCGGCGGATTACTTTACCGCACGTGTCGATTCGGCGGCGGTTTATGTAAACTGCTCAACCCGCTTTACCGACGGCGGAGAGTTCGGACTCGGCTGTGAAATGGGAATTTCCACACAAAAGCTGCATGCGAGAGGACCCATGGGCTTAAATGAGCTTAACACATACAAATACATAATTCACGGAAACGGACAGATAAGGTAGGGAAAAGCTATGGCAGAGGTAAAATTCGGATTTATAGGAACAGGCAATATGGGCGCGGCGTTAGCAAGGGCGTTAAGAAAGACAGTGCCCGGTCATGAAGTAATTTTGTCAAACAGAACGGCGCAGAAGGCGCAGACCCTGGCGGCGGAGCTTAACTGCCGCGCGGCGGACAACAGAATCGTCGCAAGAGACGCGGAATACATCTTTTTAGGTGTAAAGCCGCAGATGATGAAAGGCATGCTTGACGGCATTAAAGAGGTTTTGGCCGCCCGCACCGACCGCTTTGTGCTGATTACCATGGCGGCAGGGATAACTGTTAAACGCCTTAATGAGATGTTAGGTGCAAATTACCCTGTTATCAGAATAATGCCTAATACGCCGGCGGCAATAGGCGAGGGGGTAATACCCTACGCCGTTTCGGACGGTGTGTTTATGGATGAAATAACCTATTTCTCAAACTGCATGCGAAACGCCGGATTACTTGACAGAATTGACGAGAGCCTTATCGATGCCGCCTGCGCTGTTTCGGGCTGCGGTCCTGCTTTTGTTTACATGTTCGTTGACGCCCTTGCCGCCGCCGCGGTTGAATGCGGTCTTGCAAGAGAAAAAGCCCTCGATTACGCGGTTCAGACCGTTATAGGCTCTGCAAGGCTTATTTCAGAGACCGAAAAGCACCCAGAACAGCTAAAGGACGAGGTTTGCAGTCCCGGCGGCGCTACAATAGCGGGAGTACATTCCCTTGAAAACGACGGCTTCAGGGGCGCTGTTATGAACGCGGTAAAGGCGGCATTTGATAAAACAAAGGGTATTAAATAATTCGGACGGGCAATGCCTGACAATACAAATCGGTATTAACAAAAAATTCATTATATATTTGTTGACAAATAACACCTTAACAGATATAATAGTTAGCAAACTAACATTTTATTTGTGAGGTGATATTTTATGCCGCCTGAAAACTGTATCGGGCTTGAGATAAGAAATTTATCAAATCTGATAAGGCGCGACGTTGAAAAGCACGCCGACGAGCTCGAGTTTAAACCCAATAAGGGTGTAAGAGGCTGGGCAATCGATTACTTTTACGAAAATCGGGATAAAGATATTTATCAGAAGGATTTTGAGGAAAAGTTTTCAATCCGCCGCTCAACCGCCAGTAATATTTTAAAGCTTATGGAAAAAAACGGCTTCATAACAAGGCAAAGCGTTGAAAATGACGCGCGGCTTAAAAAAATTGTCCTTACCGACAAAGCGGTAAAGCTTCATTACTGCATTGCAAAGGATATTGAGAAACGTGAAAGAAAGCTTCGTAAAGGACTTACCGACGAAGAAATTGAAGCCTTTTTTTCCGTAATCCGCAAATTAAAGGCAAATATGGAAGAATAAGCACAACAGAGGAGAACAATATGATAAAAACACTTTTGGGCTGTGTAAGGGAATACAAGAAGACCTCAATCCTCACCCCGATTTTAGTGTCGGGCGAGGTTGTGGTCGAATGTATCATTCCTTTTTTCATTGCAAAGCTTATCAACCGAATCGAGAACGGCGCCGACATGAAAATGATACTTATGTACGGCGGAATACTTGTGCTTTTGGCTTTCGTGTCGCTTTCTTTCGGCGCGCTCGCCGGAAGCACCTGCGCTACCGCGTCGGCCGGCTTTGCTAAAAATTTGAGACACGATTTATTTTATAAGGTTCAGGATTTTTCTTTTTCAAATATAGATAAATTCTCAACCTCGAGCCTTGTGACAAGGCTTACGACCGATGTAACAAACGTGCAGATGGCATATATGATGATAATTCGCTTGGCAGTACGCGCTCCGTTTATGCTGATTTTCTCAGTAATAATGGCGTTTGCGATGTGTCCGCAGCTTTCGACTGTATATGTTGTAATAGTTCCTTTCTTAGCATTTGCGCTTTTTATGATTATCAGAAAGGCAATGCCG
>JAEDNG010000033.1 GCA_016302625.1 Clostridiaceae bacterium | reverse complement strand
ATTTGTTGTCTTTGCTTAAGGAGAAGAAAAAAATGATTAATGTTGCAATAGACGGCCCGGCGGGAGCGGGCAAAAGCTCTATTTCGCGGTGCGCGGCGAAAAAATTAGGTTATATTTATGTCGATACGGGCGCGCTTTACCGTACCGTTGGACTTAAATTTTCACTTTGCGGGGCGGACACCTCGCTCGACTGCGATATTGAGAGGATCTTAGCCGATACCTCGGTTGATATTAAATTTTCAAACGGTGAACAGCGTGTGTTTCTTGACGGAAGCGACGTTTCCGACGATATACGCACTCCGCAGGCTTCGATGATGGCGTCGGCGGTTTCGGCAAAGCCGCAGGTCAGGGCGTTTCTTCTTGAAATGCAGCGAAAGTTAGCAAGGGAAAACAATGTGTTAATGGACGGCAGGGACATAGGCACCGTGGTTTTGCCTGACGCTACGGTTAAAATTTACCTTACCGCGTCGGCTCAGGTACGGGCAAACCGTCGGCTTAAGGAATTGCTCGAAAAGGGCGAAAAGGTTACCTTTAAAGAGGTTTATGACGATATGGTAAAGCGCGACTATAACGATATGCACCGTGAGATTGCGCCTCTTAAAAAAGCCGAGGACGCGGTGGTGGCGGACACCTCTGACTGCTCGTTTGACGAATCTGTGGAGCTTGTTTTAAAAATCGTAAGAGAGAGGATATAAGGCATTGAAAATAACGCTTGCAAAAACCGCCGGCTTTTGCTTTGGGGTAAACCGCGCGGTGCAGACGGTCTTAGACCTTTTGGACAAAGGCGAAAAGGTTTGCACCTTAGGACCGATAATTCACAATCCGCAGCTTGTTGCGGAGCTTAAGGAACGGGGTGCCAGAATAGTTGAGTCCCCCGACGAAGTACAAGAAGACGAAACCCTTGTTATACGCTCCCACGGCGTCGAGCAGAGCGTTACCGAAAAAGCGGCGGCGCTACGTCTTAAAACCGTTGACGCGACCTGTCCTTTCGTTGCGAAAATTCATAAAATTGTGTCCGAAATGGGCAATAAGGGTTACGTTACTTTAATCGCCGGAGACGCTTCTCACCAAGAGGTCAAGGGTATAGTCGGACACTGCACGGGCGAGGTTTACGTTTTTTCGGGAACTAAGGAACTTACAAAATTACTCGCGGAAAAGGAAAATTTCGCCGAAAAAAGCGTAATTTTGGTCTCGCAAACGACTTTTAACGCAGAAATTTGGGGCGAATGCCAAAATATTTTAAAAAAAGTATGTACAAATGCGAAAATATTTGATACAATATGTAATGCGACTTCTATGCGCCAGCAGGAAGCCCGCGAGCTGTCAGCAGTTAACGATGTAATGGTTGTCATCGGAGGACGGCACAGCTCAAACACGGCAAAGCTTTTTGACGTGTGTCGGGAAGAATGCGGCAGAACCTATCTGATAGAAACGGCGGAGGAGTTATCCGAAATCGATTTTGTCGGCTGCGGTTCGGTTGGAGTTGTTGCGGGTGCATCAACGCCCGCAGGTATAATAAAGGAGGTTATTAAAACCATGTCGGAAAATTTACAACCGGTTGAAGAACAGACGGAGGTAAAAGAATCTGTTCAGAAAAGCTTCGAGGAAATGACGGACGAGGAAGCGTTTGAGGCTTCACTCAGCAGCTTAACAGGCGACCAGAAGGTATGCGGTACAGTTATTGCTGTTAATCCTACCGAAATTACGGTAGACATCGGCAGAGGAGTTACAGGCTATGTTACTGCCGCCGAGTTTTCTTCTGACCCTGACGTAAAGCTTATGGATGAAGTTAAGGCGGGGGATAAGCTTAATCTTATCATTATGAAAATCAACGATCAGGAAGGAACCGCAATGCTTTCAAAGCGCCGTTACGATGCTATTGCCGGTTGGGACAATATAGTCGCGGCCAAGGATTCGGGCGAAATTGTTACCGGTTTCGTTAAAGAGATCGTAAAAGGCGGCGTCGTTGCTTACTCTAATAATGTAAGAGTTTTCATTCCCGCGTCACAGGCTACCGCTTCAAGAGGCGAGCCGCTTGAGGAGCTTAAGGGCAAGGAGGTTTCCTTCCGTATTATTGAAATCGGCAGGGGACACAGAGCTGTCGGCTCAATCCGCAGCGTACTCAAAGAGCAGCGCAAGGCGGCGGAGGATAAGATTTGGGAAACCATCGCCGTCGGCGACCGTTTCACAGGCACTGTCAAATCGCTTACAAGCTACGGCGCTTTTGTCGATATCGGCGGAGTTGACGGAATGGTTCACATTTCCGAGCTTTCGTGGCAGAGAATTAAGAACCCGTCCGAGGTTGTTCTTGTCGGAGATACCGTTGAGGTATACGTTAAGGCGCTTGACCCCGAAAAGAGAAAGATTTCTCTCGGCTACAAAAAGGCTGAGGACAATCCGTGGGTCATTTTCCAGAATAACTACAATGTCGGCGATACCGTTAAGGTTACTGTTGTCAGCATGACTACATACGGTGCTTTCGCACGCATTATTCCGGGAATCGACGGTCTTATCCATATTTCCCAGATTGCCGATAAGCATGTTGCAAAGCCGCAGGATGAGCTTACCGTAGGCGAAGAGGTTGACGCTAAGATTATAGCTGTCGACCCCGAGAAAAAGCGCGTAAGCCTTTCAATCCGCGCTCTGCTTGAGCCGGTGGCAGAAAAAGAAGAAGCACCTGCAGAAGAAGCGGCTGATGAGGTCGTTTATGAGGCAAAGGAAGAGACTGCCGCTCCGGTCGAGGAGGTTCCCGCAGAGGAAGCTCCTGCCGAAACAGAGGAATAATTTATTGGCTCTGTAATAAATGTTGTGGTAACCTGACAGAGCCTACAAAAGAAGAATAAAAAAGTAGAGCATATTTGGAGAAAATCCGTTAAAATGGAAATGACGAATAACCATGAACGGAGACTCCAATATGCTCTACACTTATTTTAAAGAAGAATTGCTCGGATTGCAACGGGTAATAATAACAAAGCCACAAGTCTATGCAATTAATATGATTGAACCGCCGTGTACCGAACGGTACGCACGGTTGAGTGAGAGGCCGACCGGTCAACTAATGGTCAGCCTCCTACTCGATTAGAGTATTCGGAATGGCTTTTTATCTCATTTGTTTAGGTCCTCCGCCGGCACCGCCCATGTTTCCGCCGAAGCCATGACCGCCGCCCGCGTTAGAGCCGTAGGATACTGAGACTGACGAAAGCTCAATTTCATATGAATTTTGTGCATCCGAGACCTGACCCGACGAAGCATAGCCGTTTTTATCACTTCCCGAAACGCCGCCGCCGATTAAGAGATTATAAGTCTCTCCGACTTTGAGTCCGGGGGTGCTTATTACAATGCAGTTATACTGCTTTGAGGGTAAAAACGAGGCTATTACGTTTCCGTCAGAATCTGTCACCGCGATGCCGGTTCCGGCAGACACGGAAGAATCTAAATTATATAAAAACGAGGGTTGAGAAGAGCTGTCCGAGAAGCCTTGCGCCATTCCGGAGCTGCCGCAAAGTATCGCAGTTCCGCCCGTGATTTCGGCGGTGGAGTCATAGTCAAACGCGCCGTTTCCGCTGTTGGTAGGTCCGCTTACAAGAACCACGCCGCCTGAAATGCTTACACTGCCGTTCGAGTCGATCCCGTCGCCCTCGGCGTTTACCAATACATAACCGCCGCTGATACTGATAGTGGCCTTCGAATTGCTGTTAAAGCTGTTCTCACCCGGTCTGCCGCCCATTGCCGAGGAATCGTTGCCGCCCGCCGCATTTAAACCGTCGTCACTTGCGGTCACGTCTATCGTTCCGCCGGTTATTTTAATGCCAGTGGCTTCAAGTCCCTCGTAGGATTTTTTCACCGATATAGTGCCGCCGTTTATAATAAGCTCATCGTCGGCGTGGATACCGTCGTCCCCCGATGAAATATCTAAGCTTCCTGCGTTTATTTCGGCGTCCCCGTTTGAATGAACCGAATCGTCAGAAGAATCAATATTAAACTTACCGCCGTTTACAGTAATAAGCGAGGTGGCTTTTAGAGCCTTTGCGCTGTCAGCGGCTTCGGTGCTCGTACTGCCGCCCCACATGCCCCAGCCGCCGCCTTTGTCGGTGCTTGCGTTAGTCGAACCGCCGCCGGTTTTAATGTTAAAGTCGCCGTCGGATATTTTTAATACTGTTTCAGCCTGAATACCGTCGTTCTGCGCGGTTATATTATAGCTTCCGTTTTCAATATATACAAATCCTCTGTTCGCGTCCTCGCTGTTGGTGGATTTAATTCCGTCGCCGCCGGCATTGACGGTTATTTTTGCGCCGCTTGCTTTAACGCAGTCCTTGCCCTCAATCGCACAGCCTACGCTGTCGACGGTAAGCGTAAGTCCGCAGATAACAAGGTCGTCCTTTGAAACTATTGAGCATTTGTAATTGCCCGAAACTTTAAGCGTACCCTCGCCGTTTACGGTTAAATCCGCCTTGCTGAATATCGCGCCGTCGGCGTTAACCGACGTGTAATCAGAGGAATATGCCGTTCCGTCGGATATTTTGTTTGAGGTGTCCTTATAGGCGGTAAGGAAAACCTTGTCAGCCTCTTTTATATAAATTGCAGGGCCGTCAGAGCTTATAATTTCCGCGTTTTTGAGCACTATTTTGATTTTAGCCGTATCGGGCGCGTCGACCGTTATTCCGCTGTGCTTTCCGGTTACGATATAGGTGCCTTCTTTTGTGATTTTAACTAAGTCTTCGCTTTCCTTTACGGTTACGGCTCCTGCTTCGTCAACGCTGTAATCGGTGTCGTTGTTTGTAAATTCAAAGTCCATATTATCGGTTGAAATATCGGTCGATACCGGGTCTGCGCTCGATACGTTCTTTACTTCTGTGCCGCTGTTTACTTCGGTTTTATTTCCGCAGGCGGAAAGCGTAAGCAAAAGCAATACTGCAAGTATTATGCTAAGTCTTTTCATAAATTATCACAGCTCCTCAGAAACGGTGGCGCAGTAATTGCAGACAATGTCAAGATTTCCGTTGCGGCACCGCATACTGTCAATCATTTCTTTTTCCTCTGACGGATTATTAAGCCTTAAAGTGTATGTAAGCTGATAAAGACTGCCCATATTAGTGGTTTTAACCCTTTTAAGCTTATGGGAAACGGTATATTTTTCGAATAAATCCTCGAATATATCGGTGTAATTTAAGTCCTCGGGAACGGTGATTTTAAGCTCGCGTTCCGCTCTTGACTGCTCGCCGAACCTCGTCAAGGTATATATGATATTCGCGGCGCACATGAGAATAACAAAAATTGCCGCTATTCCGATATAGCCGACGCCCGTCGCGAGTCCCGCCGCCATAGCTGTGAATATGCTTAAAATTTCCCTTGCACTGCCGGGAGCGGAACGGAAACGCACCAGCGAGAATGCTCCCGCCACGGCAACACCTGTGCCGAGATTGCCGTTTACAAGCATTATAATCACCTGTACTATCACGGGAAGCAAAGCTATTGTTACGGCAAAGCTTTTTGACGAGGTGTTTTTATACATGTGGGCAAGCGAGAGCAAAAAGCCCGAAACAAGTGATACGGCGGTGCATGCAACGAAAGCAGACGGGGTAATACCCGAATTTAATACGGTTGAAAAAATACTGTCAAGCACAGTAATCGCCTCCGGTTAAAATTGATTTTTTATCGGTTAAGCTGTTTTTATAAGCCGTTCCGTATTTTGAAAATGTGGCGGGGTATATTTTAAGCTCGTTAAGCATAACGGAAACCCAGTAGGGCATTGCGCCGGCGGTTTTAATCTCCATCAGATAAAGTCCGTTTTCAAGTATTCTGTCCCCGTAAATTCCGTTTTTTAAGTCGAAATCGTAATCACGTGCGAAAATATCGCTGTCAAAGGTAATGCGTACGTTTCGGTCGTTTCGGTCATAAAAGGCGTTGCGGCTGTAAAAAATATCAGCCGAGGGAGAAAGATTGCCGTAATAGCTTTTAAAATAATCTATTTCGTTTCTTATCTGAGTGTCTTTAAGCGCGTTTGAGTTTCCTTTCATATATGAAACGGCGCTTACATAGTCCGCCTCGATTCTTCGCTTATAGACAACGCCCTTGTATTTCTTTTTAAGCTCCAAAAAACATCGGCTTGAATTGTTTGGCACACCGTAGGAGCGCAGGCGCAGCTTTTCTTTATATACCGGCTTTTCAATAGATGCTCTTATAAGCCGTTTGTCGGGCGTGTCGTAATAAATACTGCACACCGTGCTTTTGCCGAATTCGTCGGGTACCGCGTTGTAGGAGATAAAATCGAGAGCGGCATTATACTGACCGCTGTCAATTAGGTATTTCTTTTCATAACGCTTAAAAATCGTCTGAAACATTCGTCTCACTCCTTGTCTGTGCTTTTAATATAAAAAATCAATTTCATGTAATAATGAACATATTTTTAACAAGTTTTACGGAAATTTTACAAATATTTTTTCTGCAATCTGTGATTTTATTTCAAAGTTCTTGAACTATAATAATATGTATGATAGAATATACCATGTATTTTGAGTTGGGTGGAGATAAAAATGGCGGAGAGAAAAATACACATTACCGCGCTGAGCGTTTTTTCATGCTTAGCGGTTGTGTGTCTGCACACGAGCAAGTTTTGGACATTTACTAAGAGCATAGGCTGGATAGCGTCGAATGCTGTTGAAAGCTTTTTTTATTTTGCGGTTCCGGTATTTCTTATGATTTCAGGCGCAACGCTTATTGATTACCGTGAAAGATATACCACCGCGGAATACTTTAAAAAACGCATAAACAAAACGGTTATACCCTTTTTGTTTTGGAGTGCCTTCTCGATGGTTTTCAGCTTTTGGATTAATAATTCCTTTCCGACCGGCTTTAATCTGTTTGATATAATTAATTCAATTATCACCTATAAATATAGCCGCATTTATTATTTCTTTATGATACTGTACGGAATTTATATTTCTATTCCGGTAATTTCGCTTATACCGAAAGAGAGCCGACAAAAATGTTTTCTTTACATAATGCTGACCGGTTTTGTTGTAAATTCGTTACTTCCTTTTGTACCGGTTATCACCAATGATAAAATTTCACATAACGCCAACTTTTCGTTCTACGTGTGTTCGGGATTTTTGATTTATCCGATAATCGGTTATTATCTGAATAATTATAAATTATCAGGCAAGGCAAAGCTTACTGTTTTGCTTTTGGGCTTTGCCGGTCTTTTAACTTCTTTTACAGCAACCGCGATACTATCCTGGAGAGCCGGAGAAATTGTGGATAAATACAAGGGCTACCTTTCGGTGCCGGGCATTTTGTATTCCTCTGCGGTTTTTTTGCTTTTTAAAATGATTCCGTTTGAGCGTTTTCCGAAATTTGTTTTAAAAGCAATACAATTTTTCAGCGGTCAGACTTTCGGAATATATTTGATACATATTTTGCTGTTAAGACTGTTCGGTAAAGTATTCGACTATTCTTTCTTTAATCCGATAATGAGACTTGTTTTAGCTGTCATACTGTTCGTTTTATCGGGAATTATTATTAAAATTCTGCAAAAAATTCCGTTTGTCAGACGTATTGTACCTTGACTTATGCTTTTATCATTGAAAAAAATTAATTTAATAGTTGACAAATCAATAAATATGTGTTAAATTTTAAACAATAGGATAGAGGCGCGGTTTGTTATCAGTAGCTTTTGAATGTTAATTCCGGCGGGAAGAGGTCATGAGCGAAAGGAGCAACCGCCGAAGACGGCATGCCGGCGGGCGGTCGGTCTGGTAAAGCGGAATAACATCCGATTTACTGTCGCATTTGCGGAGAGCTATCGAAAAGAAGATATAATTGCGCAGTTTTGCGCGCATATTCTTATTTTTGGTAGCCGAGCAATCGGCTATTTTTTATTGTAAATTTTATAAAAAGGAACGTGTTAGAATGAAAACTCCTGTTTTTGAGGGAATTGCGACAGCGCTTATTACCCCCATCACGCCCGACGGCATTGATTATGATGCTTTCGGCAGACTAATCGACTGGCAGATTAACGAGGGTGTAAACGCCCTTGT
>JAEDNG010000032.1 GCA_016302625.1 Clostridiaceae bacterium | reverse complement strand
TGAACAAAGGGGGATGCTTTTATGGAAAAGGATAATATTGTAGAGCTTAAAAACATTTCGGTCGCTTTTGACGGCGAGCAGGTTTTAGACGGGCTTAACCTGGAAATCAAGGATAAGGAGTTTATTACTCTTTTAGGGCCGTCGGGCTGCGGAAAAACTACGACATTAAGGCTTATTGCAGGCTTTTTGGAGCCTGATTCGGGCGACGTTTTGTTTGAGGGCGAAAAAATTAATGGTGTTCCCGCCTACAAACGTCAGGTGAACACCATTTTTCAGCGTTATGCGCTATTTCCGCACCTTAATGTGTATGAAAATATCGCTTTCGGTCTGCGTGTGAAAAAGCGCCCCGAAAAGGAGATTAAGGAAAAGGTTGCGGAGATGCTAAAGCTCGTAAATCTTACCGGGCTTGAAAAGCGGCATATTGATACCCTTTCGGGCGGTCAGCAGCAGCGTGTGGCAATAGCCCGTGCTATCGCAAATCACCCTAAAGTGCTTCTGCTTGACGAGCCGCTTGCCGCGTTAGACTTAAAGCTGCGCAAGGACATGCAAAAGGAGCTTAAAAAAATTCAGCAGCAGCTTGGAATTACCTTTATATTCGTAACCCACGACCAGGAGGAAGCGCTTACCATGTCCGACCGCGTGGTTGTAATGGACGGCGGCAAAATCCAGCAGGTCGGCACTCCGCAGGATATTTATAACGAGCCTCAGAACGCCTTTGTTGCCGACTTTATCGGCGAGTCGAACATTGTCGACGGAAAGATGCTCCGCGATTATTATGTCGAATTTTCGGGGCAGAAATTTGACTGCCTTGACAAGGGCTTTGCAGATAATGAGCAGGTCGACGTTGTTGTCCGCCCCGAGGACGTGGATATTGTAGCCCCCGAAAAAGGTATGCTTAAAGGACAGGTTACCTCGGTCGCCTTCTTAGGCGTGCATTACGAGATTATTGTTGACATCGGCGGCTTTAAGTGGATGATTCAGACGACCGACGAGCATTTTGCCGGCGATAACGTAGGGCTTTACATTGAACCCGACGCAATTCATATAATGAAGAAATCCGAATATTCGGGACTTTACGGCGACTATTCCTCCTACAGCGAGGAAATCGACCACCTCTCTGACATAGAAGAGGAGGTTTAGCCGTGAACAAAAAGACCTTCGGAAATAAGCTGGTTGCCTCGCCCTATATCGTCTGGTCGGCGATATTTATCGTGGTTCCGCTTATAATAATGGTGTACTTCGCCCTTACCGACGAATCGGGTGCTTTTACGCTTGCAAACCTATCGGGACTGGGGCTCTACAAAAAAGCTTTCGGAATTTCTATTCTTTACGCCGTCGCCGCAACCCTTATAACCCTTATACTGGCGTACCCGATGGCGTATTTTATGACAAAGCTTAACGTTTCGTCACAACGTATGTTATTTATGATTGTAATGATACCGATGTGGATGAACTTCCTTATCCGCACCTATTCCTGGATTACGATACTCGCGAACACGGGACTTATCAACACCTTTTTAACAAACATAGGGTTAAAGCCGCTAAAGCTTATCAACACCCCGGGCGCGGTAATACTCGGTATGGTGTACGACTTTATACCGTACATGATATTGCCTATTTACTCGGTTATGTCAAAGCTTGATAAATCCCTGCTCGAAGCGGCGGAGGACTTAGGATCTAACTCCTTCACCAAGTTTAAAAAGGTGATTTTCCCCCTCTCCCGCCCGGGCGTTATATCGGGAATAACGATGGTGTTCGTGCCGTCGGTCAGCACATTTTATATTTCCCAAAAGCTCGGCGGAAACAAGACCATGCTTATCGGTGATACAATCGAATACTTCTTTAACTTAGGCCCGTCCTATTATAATATAGCCTCGGCAATTTCGCTGGTGCTGATGGTTATGATTTTAATATGCCTCTTTGTAATGAACAGATTTACGGACGACGAGGACGGAGGTGTGTTAATGTGAAAATACTCTCAAAGCTTTATATCGCGCTTATCATTTTGTTCCTTTACGCGCCTGTCGCGGTTATGATAGTCTTTTCCTTTAACTCGTCCTCGAGCGTTTGGGTAATGGGCGGCTTTTCGACCCGTTGGTACGAGGGACTGGCTAACGACACGACAATGCTTACAGCCCTCGAGCATACCCTTATAGTCGCTGTTCTATCGGCGGTTATATCAACGGTTTTGGGGACTGCCGCGGCTGTCGGTGTTACGGCTATCCGCAACAGAATATCGAAAAAAGTCGTAATGTCGGTCACACAGATTCCTATGATGAACGCCGATATCGTAACGGGTATTTCGTTAATGCTTCTTTTTATATTTTTCGGCAAGCTTATAGGTCTTAACGAATCGTTAGGATTTGTAACCGTGCTTATCGCGCACATCACCTTTAACCTGCCCTATGTAATTTTATCGGTTATACCTAAGCTCAGGCAGACCGACTCCCATTTGGCAGAAGCGGCGCTCGACCTTGGCTGTACCCCGCTCAAAGCCTTTTTCAAGGTGATACTGCCCTCAATTTCAACAGGAATTGTCACGGGCTTTATAATGGCGTTTACCCTGTCGCTTGACGATTTCGTTATAAGCTACTTTACCTGCGGGCATTACCAGACCTTGCCTATCGTAATTTACAATATGACGAAAAAATCGGTCACGCCAGATACCTACGCGCTTTCAACGCTTATATTTATTACCGTTTTCGTGCTGATGGTGCTTTATAATGTATTACAGACAAAAAGCGAAAAAAAGCGTACCGAAACAGTACGCGTATAAAAGAAAGGATTTTGATAAATGAAAAAATATCTTGCGCTTATACTTGCATTAACACTTACCATTTCCGCTTTGCTTACGGGCTGCGGCTATCAATACAAGGAGCTCAACCTCCGCGGCACCTACGACAAAAGCCTTAAGGGAACCTCGCTTACGGTCTACAACTGGGGCGAATATATCTCGGACGGCGCGGACGACTCGGTCGACGTAAACAAGGAATTTGAAAAGCTTACGGGAATCAAGGTTAAATACCTTACCTTTACCAGCAACGAAACCATGTATTCACAGATTATGAGCGGCGGAATAAGCTACGATATAATAATCCCCTCGGATTATATGATTGAACGCCTTATAAATGAAAATATGCTGCAAAAAATAGACACATCAAAGCTTTCAAACTATGATCTGATTGACGACAGCTATAAAAACCTGTTCTTTGATGAAAATAATGAATACAGTGTTCCCTACAACGTGGGAATGGTAGGTATAATTTATAACCAAAAGCTGACAGGCGGCGATATTGACCATTCCTGGAAGGTACTGTGGGACGAAAAATACAAGGATATGGCGCTCAATTTCGACAATTCGCGCGACGCCTTTATGACAGCGCAAATGATTTTGGGTCAGGACGTTAACACCCTTAACAAGGCAGACTGGGACGCCGCCGCCGACCTTTTAAAGAAAGGCAAAGCTAATCTTCAGTCCTATGTTATGGACGAGATTTACGCTAAAATGGAGACGGGCGAAGCGTCTGTCGCTCCGTACTATGCGGGCGATTACCTTACCATGCTTGAATCCAACGAAGATCTGCGTTTCTTCTACCCCGACGAAGGTACAAATATTTTCGTCGATTCTGTTTGTATCCCCAAAAACGCTAAAAACTATGAAGCAGCGCTTATGTATATAAACTTCCTCTTAGAGCCTGACATTTCAACCGCAAACGCCGAGTATATCGGTTACGCCTCCCCCAACACCGCGGTTATAAACAACGAGGATTACTGCTATTATAAAAACGAAATCCTCTATCCGGATGAGGCAGATATGCCAAAGGTTCAGTATTACCACGATATTGACAGCGACGTCCGCACCTATTACGAGACTCTCTGGAGCGAAGTTAAGCTGTATTAAAACAATTCGTATTCAGCAATTGAAAAGCACAGATCGGCAGGTCTGTGCTTTTTTTAAAAAATTTCAAAAAAGTACTTGACAAACGTTATTTTTTACATTATAATAAGCTTGCGAACATTTGTTCGGGAGGTTAAAAATTATGACTTTTGCAATGCTTTTAAGAACTGTTTTTGAAATTTTAATGTTTGCTTTCGTGGCTTGGGGTATATTCCATGAGGACCGTCTCGCCGCGTTCGAAAAGCGTTTTTTATGTAATATCAGAAGAAAAAAATTAAAGGTTGTAAATCCGAAATGTAACACAGTCAGCGCCGAATACAGATATTGATTCGTGATGTTGTGCCCGAAAAGCGTCGAGCAGAAACTGTCACGGTTTATTTTAAAATAGACAATGACAGCAATCAAATGTGCGTATATAAAGATAGCCCTGATGAGTTTCAGACTTCTGATTCTCATCGGGGCTGTTTTCATTGGCTCTTTGTCAATAGTATCAGCAAAAAGCTTGGTCGAATAATCAAAGCTTATTTTCTTACCTTATTTTTATCTTCATCGACCGCACGGCTGATAAAGTCCTCGATGCTCATGGTGCCGAGGTCCCCGTTTTCGCCGCGTTCCCTTACGGACAGGGTGCGGTTTTCAACCTCGCTGTCGCCGATTACAAGCATATACGGTACTTTCTGAAGTCTTGCCTCGCGGATTTTATATCCGATTTTCTCGTTACGGTCGTCGATTTCAACTCGAAGTCCCTGTTGCTCCAGCTGCTTTTTAACTTCATAGGCATAATCAAGATGACGGTCTGCAATCGGGAGCATTTTAATCTGAACGGGTGCCAGCCACAGCGGGAAGGCGCCCGCGTATTTTTCAATAAGCAGAGCAAGTGTTCTTTCATAGCAGCCGAGTGACGTGCGGTGAATTATATACGGATTTTTCTTCTGACCGTCGCGGTCAACGTATTCCATACCGAACTTTTCGGCGAGCATCTGGTCGATCTGAATGGTAATCAGCGTGTCCTCCTTGCCGTACACATTCTTGATTTGAATATCAAGCTTCGGTCCGTAGAAAGCCGCTTCGTCAATGCCTATTGTGTAGGGTATTTCAAGGTGATCGAGGATTTTGCCCATTATTCCCTGTGCCTCGTCCCACTGCTCCGGCGTGCCGATATACTTCTCGCGGTTATTCGGATCCCACTGGGAGAAGCGGTAGGAAACGTCCTCGTAAAGACCTAAGGTTTTAAGCATATAAATCGCAAGCTCAAGACAGCCCTTAAACTCCTGCTCAAGCTGTTCGGGGGTGCACATTAAATGACCCTCGGAAATTGTGAACTGGCGCACACGTATAAGTCCGTGCATTTCGCCGCTGTCCTCGTTGCGGAAAAGGGTCGAAGTCTCGTCATAGCGAAGAGGCAGATCGCGGTAGGAGCGCGCGCGGTTTAAATATGCCTGATACTGGAACGGGCAGGTCATAGGTCTTAACGCAAAACATTCCTTGGTTTCGTCGTTCGGGTCGCCCAATACAAACATTCCGTCAAGATAGTGATCCCAGTGACCCGAAAGCTTGTAAAGCTCGCGCTTAGCCATGTAAGGCGTTTTGGTAAGCTGCCAGCCGCGTCTTGCCTCCTCGTCTTCGACAAAGCGCTGCAAAATCTGAATTATTTTAGCGCCTTTCGGCAGCATTATCGGCAGTCCCTGACCGATGACGTCAACCGTGGTGAAAAGCTCTAATTCTCTGCCCAATTTATTGTGGTCGCGCTTTTTTGCTTCTTCAAGCATGTTAAGGTGCTCTTCGAGCGCGCTCGCTTTCGGAAAAGCCGTTCCGTAAACGCGGCAGAGCATTTTTTTGCTTGAGTCGCCGCGCCAGTATGCGCCTGTCGCGGAGGTAAGCTTAAATGCCTTTACCATACCTGTGCTCATAAGGTGCGCGCCGGCGCAAAGGTCGGTAAAATCGCCCTGCGTGTAAAAGCTTATATCCTCGCCCTCGGGGATATCGCTTGCAAGCTCGGTCTTGTAGGGCTCGTCTTTTTCTTCAAAATATTTTACCGCGTCCTCGCGGGATTTGAAGAGACGTTCAAGCTTTATATCCTCTTTGACGATTTTTTTCATCTCCGCCTCGATTTTTACAAGGTCGTCGGGAGTGAACTTTGTCTCAAGGTCAAAATCGTAATAAAAGCCGTCATCAACCGCGGGACCTATCGCAAGCTTTGCGTCGGGGTACAGTCTCTTTACCGCCTGCGCCATAATGTGAGAGGCGGTATGACGGAAGGTACGTCTGCCGTAATCGTCCTCAAAGGTTAAAATTTCAAGGGTGCAGTCGCCGTCTAATGTGTCGCGCAGATCGGCGTTCTTGCCGTTTATCCTTGCGGCGCAGGCGTTCCTCGCAAGTCCGGGACTGATTTCCTTTGCCGCTTCGTATGCGGTGATACCCTCTTTAAATTCCTTAACCGTATTATCCTTTAATGTTACCTTAATCATAAAAATACCTCCGATAAAAAAATAAGCTTCGTCCCCAAAATAGGGACGAAGCCAAGTATACATAACAGCTCCGCGGTTCCACCCGTGTTCCGTTTTAAATAAAACGGCGCTTTATTAGTCCTTTAACGCTGACAAAACGTCCGTGTTGCAACCCACGGCGCTCAAAGGCGGTGTTCGCTTTTTATCCCTTTGCGCGGCTTTCAGCCGGCGGCGCGCGCTCTCTATAAAAGGGTTGTTAAAAAGCTACTGTCCTTTTCATCGCTTTAACAACTTAACTATACAACTATAAATTTATTATGTCAAGCTTTTTTTGTTTTAAACCTGCAAACCGGGGATTATTTTTCGAGCAGGCGATTCATTATGTCCGGTCCGTTCTCAATGAAAAGTCCGGTTTCGGCTGCGTTTTTCTCGGTGAATGACTTAATTCCGCTTTCCGCCTTTCTGCTGTCGTAAATAAGGAACGGAACCGGCTCGGCGGAATGTGTCATTGTTTCAAGCGGCGTCGGATGATCGGGCATTATTAAAATACGGAAGCTGTCCCCGCAGCTTTCCAAATATTCGAGCACCGGCTTTAAAGCTCGGCTGTCGATATATTCTATTGCTTTAACCTTGTTTTGCGCTTCTCCTCTGTGACCGCACTCGTCGGGAGCCTCGAAATGCAGGTAAACCAATTCGGTGCCTTTTTTAAATGCCTCTATTCCGGCTTGTGCCTTGCCCTCAAAATTGGTATCTATATACCCTGTCGCTCCCTTTACGTCGGGGGTTTCCATTTCAGCGCAGATTCCGATACCCTTAAGCAGATCGACGGCACTTACAACACAGCCTGAAACACCGTTTTTCTCCTTAAAGCTTTGTAGCGCGGGCTTTCGTCCCTCGCCCCAGAGCCAGATGGAATTAGCCTCGTGAAGTCCCTTTGCGCGGCGCGCTAAGTTTACCGGGTGGTCTTTAAGTATATCGTAGCTTTTTTTCATAAGCTCTATAAGCGGGGCGGCGTTTTCAGACTTTGAAAGATATTCTCCTATAACTCTGCCGCTGATATCGTGAGGAGGGGTCATACAGCCTAAGTCGGTCGTACCGTTTGATACCACAAGACAGTGACGGTAGCTTACACCGCCGTAAAACTTGTAAATCTCATTTCCGAGTTCCTTTTCGACCGTGGCGATTATTTCGTGCGCTTCTTCGGTCGATATATCGCCCGAGCAGTAATCGACCATGGTTTTGTCCTCATAGTTTTCCTCGCCTGATAGGGTGACGATATTACAGCGAAGCGCTACGTCGGTCGGTTTAAGGTCGACACCGATTGACGCCGCCTCAAGCGGAGAGCGTCCCGTATAGCAAACCTTGGGGTCATAGCCCATCACAGAAAGATTTGCAACGTCGCTGCCGGGTTTAAGTCCTTTTGCTACCGTGCGGCACATACCGGTCTCGGCGGTTGCCGCCAGCTTATCCATTAACGGTTTTTCGGCGCACTCCATCGGTGTTTTTCCGTCGAGCGTGGGGTGCGGAGTGTCCGCCATACCGTCGCAAAGTAAAACAAGATATTTCATTTCACATTCCTCCGTTTTTATTATTATATCAAATACCGTCAATAAAGTAAAGCAAAGCGGAAAAAATACTTTTAATTTAATGCAAAATGGTTTATTATATAAGTATAAACCCGATAGGGAGGAATTGTAATGATGAATCAGATAAGGCTCACGGTCGGCGGAATAAATTATACCGTAAAAAGCGACGAAAGCGCGGAATA
>JAEDNG010000031.1 GCA_016302625.1 Clostridiaceae bacterium | reverse complement strand
GAAAAATTGGAGGACGCGCTCAAAGAGATTAAGGACGAGATGGAGGAACGCGTAAAATTCTTCACCGAAAACGGTCAGCTTATTGAGGCGCAGAGGATTCGTCAGCGCACAGAATACGACATGGAAATGCTAAAGGAAATCGGCACCTGCAAGGGGGTTGAAAACTATTCGCGCGTGCTCTCAAGAAGAAAGCCCGGAAGCGTTCCGTCTACACTTCTTGACTATTTCCCGGACGATTATCTGCTTTTTGTGGACGAGTCGCATGTAACTTTGCCGCAGGTTCGCGGAATGTACGGGGGCGACCGCGCGAGAAAGGAAAATCTCGTTCAGTACGGCTTCCGACTGCCGTCGGCTTTTGATAACCGACCGCTTAATTTCGAAGAATTTTACAGTCACGTTAATCAGGCGGTTTTTGTCTCGGCAACGCCGGGTGAGTTTGAAAAGGAGCACGCGGCGCAGATTGTCGAGCAGGTTATCCGTCCGACCGGACTTTTAGACCCGAAAATTTCTGTTCGTCCGTCCGAGGGACAAATTGACGATTTGGTTTCGGAAATAAATATCCGCGTTGCAAGGAAGGAACGCGTGCTAATTACCACGCTTACCAAAAAAATGGCGGAGGATTTGACCGATTATCTGAATGATTTGTCAATTAAGGTCCGCTATATGCACTACGATATTGATACTATGGAGCGAATGGAGATTATCCGCGATTTGCGTCTCGGCGAGTTTGACGTTCTTGTCGGAATTAACCTGTTGCGCGAAGGACTGGATATTCCCGAGGTTTCGCTTGTGGCGATACTTGACGCCGATAAAGAGGGATTCCTAAGAAGCGAGACTTCTTTGGTGCAGACTGTCGGCAGAGCCGCAAGAAACGCCGAAGGTCAGGTTATAATGTACGCCGACAGCGTGACACCCTCAATGGAGCGTGCCATCACCGAAACCGAGCGGCGACGCACAATTCAGAGCCGATACAATGAAGAACACGGAATTACGCCTAAAACGGTTATAAAAGATGTACGCGATGTTATCGAGATAGGCACTAAGGTAAAATCCGATAAGCCGATATCAAAGATGTCAAAGCCTGAACGTGAGGCGGAAATCCGCCGTCTTACAAACGAGATGAAGCAGGCGGCAAAAATACTTGAATTTGAGCATGCCGCTTATCTCCGCGATAAGATAAATAAGCTCCGCGAGGGCAAATAGGCATATATTCTCATAAAAACGACAATTCCCGCATTATGCGGGTTTTGTTTTTTTAATTTCAGCAAATTTCCGGTTGCGATTACGGCGAATATATGTTATTATTAAATGAAATATAAATTAAGGGGTTGATTGCATGGCGGACAGTCGTGCAATAGGCGTGTTTGACTCGGGGCTCGGCGGTCTTACGGTAACTAAAGAGCTTGTAAGGCATATGCCGTGCGAGGATATTGTGTATTTCGGAGACACCGGCCGCGTGCCTTACGGCACAAGAAGCCGCGAAACAATAAAAAAATATGCCGCTCAGGACGAGAAGTTTTTATTAAAGCATAATGTAAAGCTTATTATTGCCGCCTGCGGTACGGTTTCGTCGGTAGCGGCGGACAGCGCGGTAAGCCTTCCCGTACCTTTTTTTGAAATGGTCTCCCACGCGGCAAAAGCTGCGGTTGAGGCTACAAAAAACGGGAAAATCGGAGTAATAGGTACAGCGGCTACGGTTGCGAGCGGAAGCCACAAGCGTGAGATATTAAAGCTAAAGCCTGACGCCGAGGTTACGGCGTGCAGCTGCTCGATGTTTGTTCCACTGGTTGAAGAGGGCTGGTATAAAGAAGACGATATTGTGGTTAAAGAAACCGTCAGACGGTATTTGCAGCCGATTATAAAGTCTGGCGCGGATACGCTGATACTCGGCTGTACCCACTATCCGGTGCTCGAAAAGGCTATCGCGGGACTTTTGGGAGGCGGTGTAACCCTTATTAACCCGGGGGTTGCGGTGGCGCTTGCCGTTAAAGATTATCTCAAAGCAAACGGAAAGGAAAAGCTTGACAAAACCGCCGGAAAACACAGCTTTTTTGTCAGCGACAAGCCGGATTCCTTTAAAAATTTAGCCTCGGTGCTTCTGGGAGAGGAAATAGACGACAGAAAGGTAGAACAGGTGGATATAGGCGCTTTATGATGAAGGACGTTATTATAAGCATAAAGGGTACGCAGGGCTTGTATGAGGAAAGCGATACAATTGAGTTTACAACCGACGGTCGTTTCGGAGAAAAGGACGGCAGTTATTTAATTACATATGACGAGAGTGAAATCCTCGGCATAAAGAATGTTAAGACCTGCCTTTATGTAAAGCCTGATAATTCTGTAATTCTTCAGCGAAGCGGTACGGTTCAAAGCAGACTTGTGGTTGAAGAGGGCAGACGGAGCACCTGCTATTACTGCACTCCGCAGGGCGAGCTGTTAATAGGTATTTTCGGCGAGGCTGTAAAGCACAATTTAAAGAAAAACGGCGGCAGTATTTCAATGAAATACACCATTGATTCAAATTTGAATCTTATAAGCCACAATACGGTAAAAATCACGGTTAAAGAGGTAAATAAAAATGTCAATTTTAGTAGCTGAAGCGAAAAAACAGATAGTTGATTTAATAATAAACGCCGCAAACTCGGCGATGGAAAAGGGTATAATAGAAAAAGCGGAGCTTACGGATTTTTCTGTTTCCGCGCCGGCTGACCGCGCGCACGGCGATTATGCCGCAAATGCCGCCATGGTGTGGGCAAGGCTTTTTCACAAAGCTCCGCGGCAGATTGCCGAGATATTAGCCGCTGAATTTGTTTTTGACGGAACATACGTCGAAAAATGCGAGATAGCGGGTCCCGGATTTATCAATTTCTTTCTGTCCGACGCGTATTATGCCGATATTTTGCTTGACGCAGATAAAAAGGGTGACAGCTACGGCAAAAGCGATTACGGCAAGGGCGAGCGCGTGCTGGTTGAGTTTGTCTCAGCCAATCCCACAGGTCCTATGCACATCGGAAATGCCCGCGGCGGGGCGCTCGGTGACTGCTTAGCCGCTGTTATGGAGGCTGCGGGTTATTATACCGAGCGTGAATTTTATATAAACGACGCGGGAAATCAGATAAATAAATTCGCCTTGTCGCTTGATTTGAGGTATCAGCAGTTATATAAGGACGGCGTTGAAATGCCCGAGGACTCCTACCACGGAGAGGATATAGTAAACCATGCGAAGGCGTTCGCCGAAATTCACGGCGACAGCTATATCGCAAAAACCGAGGAAGAACGCAGACAGGCGCTTGTTGAGTTCGCTCTGCCTAAAAATATTCAGGGGCTTAAGGACGACCTTGCGAAATACCGCATACATTACGACACCTGGTTTAAGGAAAGCTCGCTCCATGAAAGCGGCGAAACTATGCGGATAATCGGACTGCTTAAAGAAAGCGGACACACCTATGAAACCGATGGCGCGCTGTGGTTTAAGGCGACCGACTTCGGCTGTGACAAGGATTTTGTGCTTGTCCGTGCAAACGGCGTTCCGACCTATGTGGTTCCCGATATCGCGTATCACTACAATAAGCTTGTTGTGAGGAAATTTGACAAGGCAATCGACATTTTAGGTGCTGACCACCACGGATATGTTCCCCGCCTTAAAGCCGCGCTGACAGCTCTCGGCGTTGACTCAGCCAAGCTTGACGCGGTGCTTATGCAGATGGTGCGTCTTGTGCGCGACGGCGAGGTTATAAAAGCGTCAAAGCGTTCGGGCAAGGCTATAACCCTTGTAACCCTGTTAGACGAGGTTCCGATTGACGCGGCGCGGTTCTTCTTTAATTTAAGGGAGCCTAACAGCCACTTTGATTTCGACCTTGATTTGGCGGTAAGCGAGTCTAACTCAAATCCCGTGTATTACGTTCAGTACGCATATGCCAGAATTTGCAGTATAATCCGCAATTTAGCGGCTGAGGGTATTGAAAGAAGAATCTGTACCCCGGAGGAATTAAAGCTTTTAAGCACCCCCGAGGAAAGGGAGCTTATTCTTCATATCGCGGCGCTTACCGATGAGATTATTATGTCGGCTAAAACCTACGACCCCGCAAGGATAACTCATTATGTCCTTGACCTTGCGACAAAATTCCACAAATTTTACGCCGCCTGCCGCGTTAAGGGCATCGACGAGCCGTTAATGCAGGCAAGGCTCACCCTCTGTGCGGTCACCGCCTCGGTTATTAAGAACGTGCTTACCCTCATGAAGATAAGCGCGCCAGAAAAAATGTAATCTTAATTTACAGGGAATGATATTAAAGATGGAAAACAGCAAAATTAATCTTACAATGATAATGGACCTCTATGAGCTTACCATGGCGAACGGCATTTTCACAAGCGATATGCGCGATACCGTGACATATTTCGATATGTTCTTCCGCCGCGTTCCGGACGACGGCGGATATGCCATAATGGCGGGGATAGAACAGCTTATCGAATACATGAATAATCTTGAATTTACCGAAGAGGATATTGAGTATTTAAAGAGCTTAAAGCTTTTTTCCGAGGAATTTATCGAGTATTTAAGAAGCTTCAAATTTTCCTGCGACGTATGGGCAATGCCCGAGGGTACGGTAATTTTCCCGCACGAACCAATCGTTACGGTAAGAGGGCCCGCAATGCAGGCGCTTATGCTTGAAACCATGCTCTTGCTGACAATTAACCATCAGTCGCTTATCGCTACAAAGGCAAACCGCATTGTCCGCGCGGCGGACGGCAGACCGGTTATGGAATTCGGCGCACGGCGAGCCCACGGCTACGGCGCCGCCTATTACGGAGCGAGAGCCGCTATTATCGGAGGCTGTACGGGTACTTCGTGCCTGCTTACCGCAAAGGATTTCGGCGTTCCCGCGTCGGGCACAATGGCACACAGCTGGGTTCAGCTTTTTGAAGACGAGTATACCGCCTTTAAGACCTACGCCGAGAGATATCCCGACAGCTGTCTGTTGCTTGTTGATACCTACAATGTTTTAAAATCGGGTATACCAAACGCCATTAAGGTCTTTAATGACGTTTTAAAGCCGCTCGGCAAGCGCCCTGTCGGTATCAGAATTGACAGCGGAGACATTACCTATCTGACTAAAAAAGCCAGGAAAATGCTTGACGAGGCGGGATATGAGGACTGCAAAATTTGCATTTCAAATTCCCTTGACGAATACCTTATCCGCGATATGATTTTCCAGGGTGCTAAGGTTGACAGCTACGGTGTCGGCGAACGGCTTATAACCGCGTCAAGCGAGGCGGTTTTCGGCGGTGTTTACAAGCTTTCCGCCGTTGAAAAGCAGGGCGAAATAATACCCAAAATCAAAATCAGCGAAAACGCGGCTAAAATTACACTTCCCGGCGTTAAAATCCCGTGGCGGCTTTATGACCGCGAGACAGGAAAAGCGATTGCCGACGTTATCACTCTTGCGGGTGAAAAAATCGATTCCAATGAGCCTTATGAGATTTTTGACCCCGACCACACCTGGAAACGCAAGGTTGTTACCGATTTTGTGGCTAAAAAGCTTCAGGTAAAAATTTTCCAAAAGGGCAAACAGGTCTACACATCTCCGTCGGTTAAAGAGATTTCTAAATACCGCGCGGAGCAGGTCGACTCGCTTTGGGACGAGGTTACGCGCTTTGAAAATCCGCATACCTACTATGTCGACTTGTCTGAGGATTTGTGGAATTTACGTCATGAGCTTTTAAATAAGCTCTCATAAGAGTATTAAATTTTGCGGCTTATTAAAAACACGGAAAGGAATTAAATTAAATGAAAAAAGTTTTCACGTTTTTTTTGTCCGCCGTTATGCTTTTATCGTTTGCCGCCTGCAAAAACAACGATAATTCCTCTAAAAGCAATACGGTTGACCTTGAGTATTACGCGGGGCTCGGTCAGCTTCCCGAATGTAATTATAAGCTCGGCGACAGTATCGAGACGCTTAAAAGCGAGCTTTCGGCGGCAAATGACCAAGCGGGGGAGAACGGCGAGGATTACGTTTACTCGGTGACCGAGGGCGAAAAAACAGTAAGAATAGATAACGGCTCGTTGGTCTACTATTATGACAAAGAAAAGGAAAGCAACGGAATATCGTACATTATAAGCCTTGATACCGCTTACGGCTTTGAAAGCGGAACATCAATTCTTGAAATCAAGGAGGCTCTGCCTGAGCTTGAGCCTACGGAAGAGGACGCAAATTCCGATAATGTATTTTTCATTTACGGAGTTTCTAACGGCACGGTTCTTAAATATAACTTTGAAAACAGAGTTGTTATGTTCGTTTTTGCGGATAATATGCTTTGCGCTACCGCGCTTTACGATACCGATAATTGGAATGAATAAATAGGAGAAAATATGCCTGAAATTATAAAAGATAACAATAATAACATAATTTCCATGCCGGTTTTGGCTCTTCGTGCGCTGGTGGTTTTCCCGGGAACGGTAATTTCGTTTGATGTATCCAGGAAAAAATCCGCCGCCGCCCTGAATTTCGCGGTTAACCGAGGCGAACAGCTGATTTTCACGGTAACACAAAAGCAAATTCATACCGAAGACCCCGGCCCTGACGATTTGTATGAGATTGGCTGTGTTGCGAGAGTCAGACAGGTTCTTAAAATTTCCGACAACGTATCAAAGGTTCTTATTGAGGGACTATACCGCGCAAGCATCAGCAAGTTTAGCTCTACCCCGAGATTTTTATACGCTAAGATTCAAAAAATAGAGGATAAGCCGATAAAGAACCGCCCCGCTTATGTCGAGACGCTCCGGCGACGTGTTAAGCAGCAGTTTGATAAATACGCTTCGGTATATATGAACATAGCTCCCGATGTTGCAATGCACGTCTGTGAAACCGAGGATTTAGGTTTTTTGGCGGATTATATTGCCTCAAATGTGCCCGCTCCGTACGACGATAAGCAGTATATATTGGAGCAGGATGACCCGGTAAAGAGAGCAAGAATTCTTATCGAAATGCTTGACAAAGAGCGCGAGATAGGGGAGATCGACCGCCGTATTAACGAAAAGGCAAAGGCGGCTATTGACCAAAATCAGCGCGAATACTATCTGCGCGAGCAGATGAAGGCAATAAGCTCCGAGCTTTACGGCGACGAAACCGCCGATGAAATCGACGATTATCACGATAAAATTGAAGCTTTGAAGGCTGAAGACAGCGTTAAGGAAGCCTTACATAATCAGGTTAACAAGCTTGCAAAAATGCCGGGAGGCTCGCATGAGGGCACGGTTGTAAGGGGATATTTAGACACTTGCTTAGAATTGCCGTGGAACAATGATACAGTTACCTACCCGGATATTAAAAAAGCCGAAAAAATCTTAAACCGCGATATTTACGGCATGGAAAAGGTCAAGGAGCGCATTTTGGAAATGCTGTCGGTCTACGCTTTAGCGCCCGATATTAAGGGTCAGATAATCTGCCTTGTAGGTCCTCCCGGCGTCGGCAAAACCTCAATCGGAAAAACGATAGCCGAATGTATGGGTAGAAAATTCGCCCGAATTTCATTAGGCGGCGTGCATGACGAGGCGGAAATCAGAGGTCACAGAAAAACCTATATCGGCGCTATGCCCGGTAAGATTATCGACGCGGTAAAGCACGCGGGCAGCGGCAATCCGCTCATTCTTCTTGATGAAGTGGATAAGCTGGGCGGTGATTACAAGGGCGACCCGTCCTCCGCAATGCTTGAGGTTTTAGACCCCGAGCAGAACAGTACCTTTGTCGACCATTATATCGAAATACCGTATGATTTAAGCCGAACTGTATTTATCGCGACTGCGAATAATCCCGAAACCATTCCCGCGCCTTTACTTGACCGCATGGAGGTTATAGAAATTTCGGGCTATACTCGCGAGGAAAAGTTCAATATCGCAAAACGCCATCTTATCCCTAAGGAAATCGCGCGTCACGGACTAAAACCCGGACAGATAAAAATTACCGACGGCGCGGTTTATTCGCTTATTGATTTTTATACAAGAGAAGCCGGCGTCAGAAAATTGGAGCGCTCTATTGCCTCTTTATGCCGAAAATCCGCAAAGCTTATAGCTGAGGGTGAGAGTAAACGGGTAACGGTTAAGGAGTCAGACGTTGAAAATATGCTCGGCAAGCATAAATATAAGCCGGAGTCAATCCTCGAAAAGGACGAGGTCGGCATAATAAACGGACTTGCCTGGACAGCTGTCGGCGGCGAGATAATGCAGCTTGAAATCACCTCTATGACAGGGACGGGAAAGGTCGAGCTTACAGGCTCATTGGGCGACGTTATGAAAGAGTCAGCCATGGCGGCGGTGACATATGTCCGTTCGAATGCCGAGAATTTAGGTATCGACCCCGATTTTTATAAAAACCGCGATATTCACATTCATGCGACCGAGGCTGCGGTTCCGAAGGACGGCCCGTCTGCAGGCGTTACTATG
>JAEDNG010000030.1 GCA_016302625.1 Clostridiaceae bacterium | reverse complement strand
TCTGCCGAAATACCTTTCAAATTCGTCGTGGGGGCTTATAATATAGTATTTTCTGCCGCCACCCTCTTTAAACCGATTACCCATTACGGTATACAGCTCCTCAGCAGCCTTAACGTCCAAAAGCCGCTCTCCGTAGGGTGGATTGGTAATCGTAAGGCACCTTTCCTCAGGCGGAGTAAAATCTCTTATATCGGCAACTGCAGCCTTAACATATTTGGAAACTCCTGCCTTCTTCGCGTTTTCGAGGGTCAGCTCCACCGCGTTTTTATCAATATCAAATCCCTGTGCCATAAAATCTATGTTGTGAAGAATTAAATCCTGAGCTCTTGTCCTTTCCTCCCGCCAGACCTTTTCGGGTATAAATCCAAATCTCTCTGCGGCAAAAAAGCGGCGGAGACCCGGTGCGGTTTTGGTCGCCATAAGCGCCGCCTCGATAGGCAGTGTTCCGCTGCCGCAGAACGGGTCAAAAAGCTTAGTATCGGGATAAATCCGCGCCAAATCGCACATTGACGCCGCCAGCGTCTCTTTAAGCGGCGCGGCGTTGGAATTGCGCCTGTAGCCGCGCTTGTGCAGTCCCTCGCCCGAGGTATCAATCATCATTGTAACATTGTTTTTATGAATTGAAAACCTTATTTTATATTCGGGACCCGTCTCAGCAAAGCGGGAAACAGAATACCTTTGCTTTAATCGCTCAACAATCGCTTTTTTAATAATTGACTGGCAGTCGGGTATGCTGTGAAGCTGTGAGTCTATGCTCCAGCCGTTTACGGGAAATGCGTCGTCCATGCCGATATATTCTTCCCAGCGAAGTCCCTTTACCCCGTCAAACAGTTCGGTAAAGGTAGACGCGTAAAATTCTCCGACATTTATTAAAATGCGTTCCGCAAAGCGTGAGCAGATATTAGCACGCGCCAACATATTAAAATCGCCCGAAAGCTTAACTCTGCCGTTTTCGGTGACGACATTCTGAAAACCCATTCTTGTGAATTCTCCCGCCGCAATGCTCTCGGTTCCGAAAAGACAAGGGGCTATCAAATTAATATTATCCATTATCTGACCTCTGTACTTGCGTGTCTTGTCACATGACAGCCGATATTGACGGCAACGGGCAGTCCTGCGATATGGGTAGGCGCGGTCTCGATATTTACCGCAAGCGCGGTTGTATTTCCTCCGAAGCCCTGGGGGCCAATGTCAAGCTGATTTACCTTTTTAAGCAACTCATCTTCAAGCTCAGCATAATATTTATCGGGATTGCGCTTGTCCGTGCTTCTGCAAAGGGCAATTTTAGAAAGCAGTGCGCACTGCTCGAAATCTCCGCCTATCCCCACTCCTATGACCATCGGCGGACAAGGGTTGTTGGAGGCTTTTTTCACAATGTCGAGCACCGCGTTTACAACGCCGTCTCTTCCGTCAAAAGGTGTCAGCATTTTTACTCCGCTCATATTCTCACTGCCAAATCCTTTAGGCGCCACCGTTATTTTAACCGAATTTCCGTCGGTAATTACAGAATGAATGACCGCGGGGGTATTATCGTTCGTATTCACCCTTTTAAGCGGGTCGCCGACGACCGATTTGCGCAGAAGTCCCTTTTCATACCCCTGTCTTACACCCTCGTTTACCGCCTCGTACAGTGAGCCGCCGGTAAAATGCACGTCCTGCCCGATTTCGAGGAAAACGACCGCCATTCCCGTATCCTGGCATATGGGCAAAGAATATTCGTCCGCCGCCTTGATATTCCTCTGCAAATCGTACAGCACGCTTTTCGCCAACCCGCAGGTTTCACATTTTTCCGCGTCTTTAATTCTGTTTTCAATATCCGGCGGTAATTTCCTGTTTGCTTTAACGCACAGCTCGCTCACCGCTTTAGTAATTTTAAAAACCGGTATTTCATTAATCATATTTTCTCCGTAAATCAAAAGGCAGAAATCGCCCAACGGCAATATCCGCCTTAAATATTAATTATCTGTTTGCGCCGCGTTTGGTACGTCTGGCGTCCGGATTTTTACGCTTTAAGTCCGAAAACTTTTCGTCGCTCGTCTGCTTAAAACGGTTCATCATTTCTTCAAAGCTCTGCGGCTCTGCCTTTTTAGGCATCCATGTATACGAACCGTCGATTTTAGGCTGTTGAAAGCCTTGCCTCTCTCTGCGCTCTTTAGAGTCTGCCGGTTTTTCCTGCTCAAGCGCGCGCTTGATACTCAGGCTTATCTTACCGTCCTCCCCGATATTAAGCACCTTCATTTTAACAACGTCGCCGACCTTCACAAATTCCTTGATGTCGTTGACGTAGGTGCGCGCGACCTCGGAGATATGTACCATTCCCGATTGACCCTCGCCTAAATCCGCGAAAACACCGAAATTGGTAATCCCGGTAATTTTTCCCTCAACAATCTGTCCGATAGTAAGCTGCATAAAAGCTTTGCGTCCTCCTCAAATTTATAAAATTAAAATTAATTTCCGGAAATGTCAATAAAGACCTGCTCGTCCGGATAGACGTAGCCGAGTCTTTCCCTTGCCGCTTTTTCAATTATTTTAGACTCAGAGCCCTCCGCCAGCATCGCCTTTAGCTCTTCGATATCATTTGCTTCGGCTTCATACTGACTGTTGAGCGCGTCGAGCTGTTTACGGCTTTCGCTTAAAGTATTCCAAAGACTTGACAGAGTTGCAATCATATAAACGCAAACACCGAGAATAGCAAGCCGCAGTAAAATGCTCTTATTCTTTCTCTTCTTTTTCTTCATGATTTCAGCGCTCCACAGAAAAACATACTCAATAAAGCTATCGGTATTCTTTACCCGATAAGTATACAACAAACCCTACTTCTTTTTCAAGAGTTTTTTTAACATATTTGAAAGGAATTTACAGAATTTAAGCGTTTTTTTCTTTAAAAAGGCAGTCGACTTATCAATAAAGGTAAAAACAGCTCTCAAGCACAAGCAAATTTTGCGGAAAAGCCATTTTACAGCTTTGAGTATTTTTGAAAAAACAAAAAGCAGAACCCTTGAGAGCGTAAGCCTGCATGCCAAAAAACCGACGGCAATTCCTACAAAGACAAATATCCTCATATCTCCGCCGGTTACGCTTAACAAAAGACAAAAGCAGGCGAAAGCGCAAACAACCGAAAAGACAATATCCTGAACAAATACTGCCGCAGCCGAAAATTTGGTCTGCGCTCTTACTGCTCTTAAAATATCGTAAGCCACGCAGCATATTAATCCGAAAGCCGCAGAATATAAAAAGCCCAACACCTGCGAAAGGCTGTCAATCTCCCACATAGATTATCTGAAAAGGCGGGAGAATAATCCGCCGTTTTTTTCATCGGATGTGTATACAACCGCGTATAATCTGCCCTCGGAGGACAAATCGCCGCTCGAGGTATCAAAGTTAATTATGTGAAGTCCCGAGCCCTTTACGGTAAGCCTTCCAAGCGTAGTCTCAAGCACAATAGTTTCCTCATCAAAGGAAAGAACGTCCTTTACGCCGGTAAGAGTCATCTTTTTGCGGTCTTCTATTATTATATTGTGGCTTAAACGAATGCCGTCCTCCAACTTAAAACACCTCTTGAATATACTGTATTATAGTATATATCGCGGTACAAGCTGATTATTACGGTATTCAGTCGATAATTTTGTAAAGTCCCGACGCATCGTCTTTTTTTACCGTTTCAGCGACCGAGGTAACCTCCGCTTTAAAAAGACGGCTTCCGAAGAATATTTCTATCCGGTCTCCGACCTTTACGTCATATGACGCTCTGGCCGGCTTTCCGTTTACCGATACACGGCCCGCGTCGCACGCCTCGTTTGCCACGGTGCGTCTCTTTATTATTCTTGAAACCTTTAAATATTTATCTAATCTCATATTTTCTCCGAACTGACAGTTTAAAAGCCGTCCTTTCGGACGGCTCGGGTTTTAAGTAACTATTACTTTGATACAGAATCCTTAAGAGCCTTGCCTGCCTTGAATACGGGTGTCTTGGAAGCGGCAATCTTGATGGTCTGCTTTGTCTGCGGATTGATACCGGTTCTGGCGGCACGCTCACGAACCTCAAAAGTACCAAAGCCAACCAGCTGAATTTTTTCGCCTTTCTTTAACTCTTCGGCAACAGTGTCGAGGAAAGCGGCGAGAGCCTTATCGGCATCCTTCTTGGAAATACCGGCTTTATCAGCCATTAATGCTACTAATTCTGTTTTGTTCATTTTTAGAACCTCCAAAAAATAATTTTCAACGATCAACTCGTTTGAAATCAAGAGCGTACAACCCTAAAGCTTGTACTATATACTTTTACCATACTTTTGAAAAAAAATCAATCTATTTTAGTTTAAAATTTTGTTTTTTCGCAAAAAATCATTAAAACGACGTTTTTATAGGTCTATTTCATCTGATAATTCTATGTTTTTTACAAAATTTTATGATGCTTTTACCCTTTGGAAAGCCTGAAAAATCGGTTTCGCTGAAAGTATTAAGCAAAATCAGCAAGAAAAAGTACACAATTCCGGCAGCAATAATTGCCAAACAAGTAACAACCGACGAGGCGGACGCAAGCGAAACAAGGTATGCCGCAATCCCGCAAAGTACCGCCGCGGTGAGCGGTTTTATAAGAGTATTTTTAATTTCGGGCAAAACTCCGACTGCTTTCCCGAAGGTGACGAAATTCAGACAGAAGATAATAAAGTAGCAGGCAAACGTTCCTAAAGCCGCCCCCTTTATATTTATACTCGGATTGCCTACCGCCGTAAAATTTACTGTAAGCTTTACCGCGGCGCCGACAGCGATATTAAAAAGCGCCGCCTTTTGCTTGCCTATCGCCTGTAAAATTCCGTTCATCGGTATTGCAAGTCCTGCGAAAACGACGGCAAATCCGAATATATTTAAAAGCGGACCTCCGATTTGAACAGAGGCTTCGGTGGAATACAAAAGTCTCATAATCCGATCGCCTACCGCAATAAAGCCCATTGCTATCGGGAATGAAATTACCGCAGTCAGCTTGAGTACCGATTCGGTATTTCTTTTTAGTCCGTTTAAATCCTTGCGCTGTGAAAATTCGGCAATAACCGGAACCGCCGTTACTCCTATTACCGACGTTAAGGTTGGCACAAGGTTAAAAAGAGTGTACGCCTTGCCGCGTATTCCGTAAAGAAAGGTCGGCAGCTGCCCGTCGGTAAGAGGCAAAACGGAAGTTGCGTTATAGCCCGTAACCGACTCCGAATACATTTCTCGGATAAATCCCGCATTATCAGACATAAGCCTTGAAAGCTGCCACTTTACCATGGATACATCTATAAGTGATGCAATGTTATTGCAAAGCGACGCTAAGGCGATAGGAACAGCAAGAACAATAAGAGCCTTTGCCGCCTGCTTTCCGCTGACGGCATCGGGACTCGCCGCAAACTCACCGTCTGTAATGCGATCGCCTTTCAGTCTGTGATAAAGCTTTAAATATATCGCCGCAATAAGCGTTCCGAAGGTTATTCCGAGCATTGCGGCGGCAGCCCCGTAAGCAACATTACCGGTGATTTTAACAGTTATAAAAGCAAACCCGAAACCCAAAACAAGCTTGCAGAGCGCCTCTATAAGCTCAGAAACCGCAGTGGGATACATATTGCGCAGACCCTCGTAATATCCCCGGTAAGCCGAAATAATACAACAAAAAAGCATTGACGGAGCAATGGCAAAAAGGCTGTAAACGGTCTGCCCCGTCTTATCGGTAAGGCTTACAAAGGGATATATAAGCGCGAGCATTAACATAAAGCCGACAAATCCCGTTATAGAATAAATTCGTCGGCTGATTTTAAGCGTTGCTCTTACGTCTTTGTACCGCCCTGCCGCCATATGCTCGGACACCGTCCGTGCCAATGCTACCGGCAGTCCCGCCATAGCAAGGGAATAAATCGGAGTAAATAAATCATAAGCGGACGAAAAATATCCGAAGCCTAAGTCTCCTAAACATATGCTGCTTGCAAGCGGTATTTTAAACAGCGCCCCGATAAGCTTTACAAGTACAGCGGAAACAAGCATTATCGCCGCGCCGTACTGAAAGCTTTGCTGTTTTCTCTCGGTTCTCATAAAATAAGCTCAGCCGCCGAACGTGCTAAATCAAGTATAAAATCGGAAAGCACCGTCTCATTTGCGCTGTTCATCTCGCGGTAGCTGTCCGCCGCGTCCGCTCCCGCGTCGTCCGAAATTTTACGAACCGCCGCAAACGGTATTCCGGCGTACTCGCAGACATAGGCTATCGCCGCGGTTTCCATATCGCAGGACATGGCGTTAAACTCATTTTTCAAAAAGTCGCGCAAAACAGGGTCGCATACAAAACGGTCACCTGTCGCGGCGGTACCTGCCTTAATGTCCGGAAGCATTTCCCTAATAAGCTTTAAAAGGCGCTTGTCCGCTTCATATATATAAGCCTGTCCCGGCTTTTCGCAGGGCTTATAGCCGATAGTGGTAAGGTCAAAATCATGCTCCAAAAACTTATTGCAGACGCATATATCCCCTCTGTTCACACCGCTTATTCCGCCGGAAAGTCCGTAATTGAGTATAATTTCGCAGCCGATATCAACCAAATGCGCCGCTGCCGCCGCCGCGTTTACCTTGCCTATTCCGCAAAGCATCGCAAAAACTTCCGTATTTTCCGATATTTTAAATTTCAGTATCCGTCTTTTAAGAAAGAACTCCTCGCAATGCTCTCCTCTTGTCACAGTATCGGCAAGGGGCCTGAATTCATCGCTGTCGGCGACGATTATACCTAACTTTTTCATATAATTCTCCCTAATAAAATCAACGGGCGGATTACCGCCCGATTATTATTATTCTTCCGTTTTTTTATCTTCATCGCTGTCAAAAACAAGCTTTGCGCCGCAGGCGTTGCAGTAATTAGAACATTTATCGATAGCGGCGCCGCACTTAGGACAGACTCGTTTATTTCTTATATTATTAATTTCGTCCTTTAGTTTTCGTATTTTTTCGTTCTTTGCATCGATGGATGCAACCAGCTCTGCGGCACCTTCGTCCTCTGCTCCGCCGTTCTTGAGTTTATTGTAATAAATCTCGCCCAAAACCTGAAAATCCTTAGCTATTTTCGATTCAAGAGCCGAAATATCAAATTTCTGCTTTTGAACAGTAACAACTTCATTTGTTTTTTTGCAGGCAACGTCAATTGCCTCTTTTGCCTTGTTTACTGCGTCATCAAAAAATTCCATAACGATACCTCCGTTTCTTATGTTATATTTTAACACACAATATATATTTTTTCAAGACGATTATTCTTTTTGCCCTCAATAAACCGACTAAACGCAAAGTTTATTGATTTTTAATAAATAAAACAGTAATATAACTTATGGGTGATAAAAATGGATAATCAAAAAACCGGCGCGCTTATTTTAAAGCTGCGAACCGAAAAAAAGCTTACGCAAAAGCAACTGGCCGATATGCTTTGTATCAGCGACAAGGCTGTTTCAAAGTGGGAAAGAGGTCAAGGGCTCCCTGATGTTTCCCTGCTGCCGGAACTCAGCAATATTTTCGGAGTAGACATCGAAAGACTGCTTGACGGCGGACTTTCACAAAACACCTTTGCAGCGGGAAATCTGAAAAAGACAAAATACTACGTTTGTCCGGTCTGCGGAAATATTTCGATCTGCACCGGAAATGCGGAAGTCACCTGCTGTTCAAGGAAAATAAAGGAGGCTGTTCCTCAAAAGCCTGACGAGGCGCATGTGCTTAATATTGACAAGGCAGAAGACGAATGGCTGATAACCTCCGTGCATGAAATGAAAAAAGACCATTATATTTCTTTCATTGCATTCGCAAGCGATGACCGTCTGCATATTATAAAGCGGTATCCCGAATGGAATATTGAAACGAGAGCTCCGATAATGCGTCACGGAGTCCTTTTATGGTACTGCACAAGACACGGACTTTTTTATAAAAACATATAAGAGCGCATTTACAAGCGAACAGTCGTAGCAAGCGTGACTTTTTGCGGAAAGTCGTCGCGAACAATAATAGGAGTGTAGTCATCTTGAAATATGGATCCTTTCCATCGTTTCTATCCCGTTATTGTCCTTTTTGAATTTTTTTAAATTTAAGAACAAAATTGAAAATATCAATTTTTGTACATATTAAAGCCCCTTTAAATACTCCAAACTTTCGTATGCTAATTTCATGAAACTTTCACACATCGGAATCGGAGGATATATAACTTCAAGGGCAAGTGAGCCTGTATAATTTATCTCTTTAAGAGCGTTCATAGTTTTTTTCCAATCAATGCACCCCCACTGCAAATCGCCCATTGCAGGCAGTTGATGATGGTCTCCCCTTTTGTAATTGTCATGAATATGCGTCATTTTAAGCCTTTTGCCTATCTCTTTGATTGCAGCGGACTGATCTATCCAAGAAGTATTTGCATGACCGAAATCCCAACAAATTCCTATTCCATCGGAGTGAAAAGAATCGCAAAGTTCACACAGTTCCTCCCAACTGCCTCCGAAAAATCGAAGGTCCGGCCATACAAGAGGATATAAAGGCATATTTTCTACCGCTATGCCGATTCCGTACTTTTCGGCATCATCAAGGTATCCGCTCAGTATATCACGGTT
>JAEDNG010000029.1 GCA_016302625.1 Clostridiaceae bacterium | reverse complement strand
GTATATTTAACGTCCTTATAGCAAAGCTCGCCTATCGGTGAAACAACGGCGGCGGTGCCGCAGCCCCAAGCCTCCTCAAGCTTTCCGTTTTTAAGTGCCTCGCCGAGCTCATCAACACTTAAAAGCCGCTCGTTTACGGTGTAGCCCTCGTCCTTTAAGATTTCAATACAGGATTTGCGTGTAATTCCCGGAAGAATTGAACCGGTGAGCTTCGGTGTTACGATTTCGCCGTCAATCTTGAACATAACGTTCATGGCGCCGACTTCCTCTATATATTTGCGCTCAACGCCGTCAAGCCATAAGACCTGAGAATAACCCTTTTGCTCCGCTCTCTCGCCGGCGCGGTTGCTTGCCGCATAGTTGCCGCCGCACTTGGCATAGCCGGTTCCCCCTCTTACAGCGCGGACATCCTCGTCCTCAATCATAATCTTAACCGGATTAATGCCCTCCGCGTAATAGCTGCCGACGGGCGACGCGATTATAACAAAGGTTGCGTGATGAACCGCATGCACACCTAAATTTTCATCGTTTCCGAACATAAACGGACGGATATATAAAGATGTGCCCGAAGCTGACGGCGTCCAGTCCTGCTCAAGTCCCACAAAGGTATCTAAAATCTGCATTGCGTCTTCTTCCGGAATCTGCGGCAGACACAGTCTTTCAGCCGAATTGTTCATTCTGCGGATATTCTCTATGGGTCTGAAAAGCTGAACCCTGCCGTCGGAGCGGCGGTAAGCCTTTAAGCCCTCGAAAATCTCAGAGCCGTAATGCAGCACGGTTGACGCGGGGTGGAGCGAAATATTCTCAAAGGGAATAATCCTCGCGTCATGCCAGCCCTCGCCCGCAGTGTAGTCCATCATAAACATATGGTCGGTAAATATCCTGCCGAAGCCTAAAGTGCTGCTGTCCGGCTTTTCTTTTGGAGCCGTTGTTTTTGTAATCTTAATTTCCATTTTGACATACTTCCTTTATAAAGCGCAATAACGCGCTATAATTAAAATCATTCATGACATTTAAATTATAGCGCATTATTATCGTGTTTTCAAGACCCTGTGCGCCGTTTTTATTTTCCGAAGTATTTAAACAAACAACGTGCAGCCCTGTTTTTTAAAGTGCTCAATCTTTTTATCTATTAATTCCTCGGACACCTGAAGCTCGCCTGCAAGACAGCTTTTGCACATAAACTCTGTGCTTCCTCGGTTTATAAACTTCTTATAAGCGCCGATATCGTTATATGTAAGCTCTTTCCCGCAGCGTATACAGCGCTCCATTACGCGTCGACTACCTTACAGCGATATACCAAAGAATCGTAAGCGTTAATGCTGTGAATAAAAGTGCCGTTTTTAACGGTTACGGTTTCTCCGCTCCAAACCTCGTGCATTTGAAGGGTTTTGCCGGTGCTTTCGGGAAGTCCCAGTTCATCAAGGTTAAGCCTTGCTGCCGCGTCTGCGTCGCCGAAATTGAAAAATCCGACCGCGATATCTCCGTTTTCAAGATTACGGGCATAGCATTTCAGATTATCTCCGCCCCATATCGCGGGTACTTTCATTACCTGACGGCAGTCGGCGTCCTGATTTATCTTAATAAGCTCTTTATTTGAGAGGATATCAAGCGTTTCCCCCGTCATATTGCGCACATCGCAGCCTATCATAAGCGGAGAGCCAAAGAGCGACCAAATTGAAAAATGCGTTTTATACTGGGTGTCGTTAAGCCCCTCAAGACCCACGTTGCCCTTGCCGTGCATTCCGACAATAAGCATATCCATATCGTTAAAGCAGCCCGCTCCTCCGTAAGGAAGAATCTTATCCTGCTGTTCGGTAAGGCTTTTAACAGACTCCCATGTGTCGAAAATATCGCCGGTAGAACGCCACATATTAGCGCCCGTTTCGCGCATCCATTCCGCGGTATTGTCGGCACCCCATGAGCAGGCGCTGAAAAGAATGTCTCTTCCGCAGTTTTTAAGCGCAAGTCCCATGCGGCGGTACAAATATTTGCCGTGGATTATATTGCTGTGATAGCAGTAATCGTATTTAAGGAAATCCACGCCCCATTCGGCAAAGGTTTTCGCGTCGACAAATTCATGCTCAAAGCTTCCCGGATATCCTGCACAGGTAAGATTTCCGGCACAGGAATACATGCCGAATTTAAGGCCCTTTGAATGAACGTAATCCGCAACGGCTTTCATACCGTGAGGAAATTTTTCCGGATCGGCTTTAAGACGTCCGTTTTCATCGCGCTCTTTAAGCGACCAGCAATCGTCGATTACAAGATATTCGTAACCTAAATCCTTAAGTCCGGTTTCAACCATTTTATCGGCAGTATCGAAAATCAACTGCTCGTTAATGTCTGCTCCGAATGTGTTCCATGAATTCCAGCCCATGGGCGGTGTGTTTTTTATCATTTTTCTTGACCTCCGAGATTAAATATTGTAAACTGAGTATAAAGGAAAATCGTTTCACTTTCTATATAGTTTTATTTCAAAACTATGTAAAATTGTTTCATTAAAAGGAGCTTTTTATGAATAATAAAATCAAGCCGTGTTTTGTTTATTGCGGACGGCAGGATTGCAGCGATATGCATTCCTGGGGACCCGGAATCCGCACTAACTATATAATTCATTACATCGTCCGCGGAAAAGGAAGCTTTGTAAACGGAGGAAAAACCTATGCTTTATCGGCAGGACAAAGCTTTCTTATCCGCCCCTTTGACGAGGTTTGTTACTTTCCCGACAGCAATGACCCCTGGGAATACACCTGGATTGATTTTGACGGAGAGGAATATGTGCGTCTGCTTAAAAAAATCGGGTTTTGTGAAAGCGATTGCATAATCGGGAAAATCGAATCCGAAAAAATACTGATTTTTTATGAAATGTTAAGTCTACTGTCCGCAAACAAAAATCAACTTTATACAGCGGACGGTCTTGCCCGCACGATTCTCGGGACCTATGCCGACTGTTATCCCGTGTCGGTTCGCAGTTCTGAAGATTCTTATTTTGAATCCGCGCGGCTTATGATACACGGCTTTTATCACAGACCGGAATTCGGACTTCCTTATATTTGCGACAACCTCGGAATAAGCCGTGCCACTTTGCACAGAAGCTTTAAAAAGAACTGCGGCGCATCTCCGGGTGCTTATTTGCTTAATTACCGTATTGAAAGAGCCGGAGAGCTGTTGGAACGCGGCTCATCCGTAAAATCAACCGCGCTTTCCTGCGGATTTCAAGATCCTTTGTATTTTTCAAAGGTTTTCAGTTCTGCCTTGGGTATTTCTCCGCGCGAATACCGCCGCCGATTTATTAACAAATAACCTATGATTTCTTGTTTCCGAAAGCATAAAGCTTAATTATTACAAAGGTTATCGGAGCGCCCGCCGCAATCGCAAGGACAGTAGCCCAGAACTGATCCATTTTAAGAATGTTTATTGTAAGCAAAGAAACCAGTGAATAAATTATATAATTCGGTATATAGGAAATTAAAAATTTAAAATATTTTTTTAAACTAAGCTTATTTTTAAAAACAATGGTGCTGTTCAGTATGTAATTTATCGTAAGCGAAATAAAATATCCTATGTGCGCCGAAACGTTTTCCTGCAGTTTTAAGTGCGCAAGCCACGAAAAAAAAGCGGTATTGAAGGTATTTACTATTCCGATAAGACAAAATCCGATAAATTTTTTATTAAAAAAAGTGCTTTTGAGTTTTTCTATAAGCTTTTGCACCCGTTTCGCCTCTTTTCCGAAGTGTATTATATCAAAAAAAGCATGAAAAGACAAGAAAAAACCGTCGGACAGTTTTTGAGGCTGTCCGACATTTTTTCAAGAGCATAAATAAACTTATTTTGCGTATTCCGCATTTATTTTAATTTCCGGATCAGCGGTAAGAGAAAGCTTGTTTATGCTTCCCTCGCCGCCGTCAACAATAATATCAACGACCTTGTTTTCAATCTCCCGGCGGATAACATTGCGAAGCTCTCTGGCTCCACGCTTTCCGCCGCCGCATTTATCCGAAAGATATCTGCAAACGCTTTCATCGTATGAAAATTCAATAAGCCTTTCCGCAAGTGAGGCTTTTAATTCGTCAAGCATAAGCGCCGCGATTTTGCAAAGTGATTCACCCGACAGCGGCGAAAACACCACTATCTCATCAACGCGGGCGATAAATTCGGGCCGTAAGAAGCTTTCAAGAGCTTTAAGCGCCTTTTCCTTTGACGCATCGGACTGGGTTTTGCCGAAGCCCAAAAGATTTTCGGTTTTCTCGCTGCCCGCGTTTGAGGTCATAACGATTATGGTATTCTCAAAATTAACCGTTCGCCCTTGAGCGTCGGTAATTCTGCCGTCGTCAAGAATCTGCAAAAGCACGTTTAAAACATCGGGATGAGCTTTTTCAATCTCGTCAAACAGTACAACCGAATAAGGCTTTCTTCGCACCTTTTCGGTGAGCTGACCCGCCTCGTCATAACCGACATATCCGGGTGGCGCTCCGATTATTCGCGATACCGAGTGCTTTTCCATAAATTCAGACATATCAAGCCTGATTAAGGTTTCCGGCGTATCAAACAACTGCTCGGACAGTACCTTTACAAGCTCGGTCTTGCCGACGCCGGTAGGCCCTACGAATATAAACGAAGCCGGACGGTGCAGATTGCTTGTGTGAACTCTCGAGCGCTTTACAGCCGAGGCAACAAGCTTTGTCGCCTCCTCTTGGCCTATTATCCGCGAATTAAGCGCATCTTCAAGTCCCGAAAGCTTTTTAAGGTCGCTTTCCTTTACCTTTGACGCGGGGATTCCGGTCCAAAGCTCAATTACCTTTGCGATATCGTCGTCGGTCACCGTGCTTTGAGCCGCCGCATCGTAAAGCCCTGCGGCAATATTTTTATATTTCTCGATTTCGACCCTTACCATCGCCTGCTTTTCATAATCGGGATTTTCAAGCTCGTTTTCAAGCTCCTCAAGCTGAACCGAATATTCCGCGATTTTTTTATTGGCGGCATAAAGCTCGTCCACCGCCTTGTTTGCAAGGCTGGCGCAGGCGCACGCCTCATCTAAAAGGTCGATTGCCTTATCCGGCAGATACCTGTCGGTCACATAGCGTTCGGACAAGAGCACCGCTTTTTTAACAATTTCGTCCGGAATCTGAACACCGTGGAAACCCTCGTAATAGCCCTTAACGCCCATTAACACCTTTTCAGCCTCGGCAACCGAAGGCTCCTCAATCGTCACCGGCTGGAAACGGCGCTCAAGCGCCGCGTCCTTTTCGATATACTTGCGGTACTCCTTAAAGGTTGTAGCGCCTATAACCTGAATTTCACCTCTTGAGAGCGCGGGCTTTAGGATATTCGCCGCGTTCATTGAGCCCTCGGCAGAGTCTCCCGCGCCTACGAGATTATGAATTTCGTCGATAAACAAAATTATATTTCCGGCGCTTTTGACCTCGTCGATAAGTCCCTTTACGCGGCTTTCAAACTGACCTCGGAACTGCGTGCCCGCGACAAGACCCGTAAGGTCAAGCAGATATATCTCTTTATCAAGCAAACGCGCGGGAGCGTCGCCTTTGGCGATTTTAAGCGCCAGACCTTCGGCAATAGCGGTTTTGCCGACACCCGGCTCACCTATAAGGCAGGGATTGTTTTTGGTGCGGCGGGATAAAATCTGAATCGTGCGGTAAAGCTCTTTTTCTCTGCCTACAATAATGTCAATCTGTCCCGCTCTTGCCTTGTCGGTAAGATTTGTGCAGTACTGCTCCAT
Organism: Clostridiaceae bacterium; assembly: GCA_016302625.1. Taxonomy (GTDB): domain Bacteria; phylum Bacillota; class Clostridia; order Oscillospirales; family Acutalibacteraceae; genus UBA737. Next base: position 2,884 of record JAEDNG010000029.1, on the reverse strand, counting down.
AAAGCGGCGGCGTTTTTTCTTCGGCTTTTTATCGCCCCCGTCCTTTACGTCGGATTTCTGCTCTTTTTTATCCTCCTCGCCGCCTAATTTTCCGAACAATTTATTGAAAAGCGGTATTGCGGGAGCGGTTCCCAAATCGAAGGTATCCTCATTAAGCGACCCATCGTCGATATCGCTTTCCTCATCAAGCGCCATTAAGTCCATGAACTGATCGCTCATCTGCTCGATATCCTCGTCGGAAATATTCATTTTCTTAAGCATATCGTCGATAGGCTTAATTCCCAATTCCTTTGCACAGACAAGGCAAAGACCGTTAGGCTCCGAATCCGGATGCATGGCATCTGACAAAAAAACCACCGCCGGGCGCTTCTTGCATTTTGAACATAATTTCATTGTGTATCTCCATTCCGCCGTCTTGAAAACCTTGAATTAATATACCGCTCCGAAACGGCCGCAGAGCATAAAAAACTAACCCAGTTTTAATAAATTCACCGAAAAGTGCGAAAAGAACCATGAATTATCTATCGCGTCTTTCGTGAAAATAAGGAATCCGCCGCTTGTAAACGAAACCGCCAAAGAAATAATCAGACAAAAGGCTATGGCAATTATTATTCCCTTTGGTATTCCGAGAATACCGCCCAAAACGCGGTTCATTTTCCCGACTAAGCTAAAAGAGAAAAGCCGGTTTATAAATTTCGCGAGTATCTTTACAAGAAACAGCAGAATTATAAGAATAAACACCGAATATATAAGCGAAAGAATTCTAACCACCACGGGCTTCACCGCGTTCTGTGAAGCGGATTTTACGGCAGCTTCGGCGCCTTCGCCTATATTCTCCCCGATGCTTTTATCGATTTTTTCCTTTGATATGCCGATTTTTTCAGAATTATTTTTGACGAATCCCGGAAGTGAGTCCCATGTCTTATCCACCACCTGGGACGTACTCTCCCCCGCCGCGGAGCTTACCGAGGAAACAATCGGCGGTTCTATTATTTTATCATATGTAATATTGCCGAGTGGTGTACTTATTGTAAACGTTATGAAAACAGCGGCGATAAATCCCACTACCTCGAGCGCGACTCTGACAAAACCGCGCTTTGCCGACATGAAAACCGTAAAAAGGATAATCGCCAATACAATTAAATCAAGAACTATACTCATAAATCTCTCTCCTTTATTTCTGTTCAAGCTTTATTTTATCAATCTGATTATCGGTTATGACCGCGGCGGCGTTTGTGCCCAATACCGCAAGTCTGACAGCGCCGAAGCCGCATTCCGCTTTTCTTATCACTGCCCCGGTACCGTCCAAAATATAAACATTTGTATCGCTTATACAATAAATATGCCCGCCGGAAATCTCAATATCACTTATAATTCCCTTAAATTCAAATTCGTTTTTTAACTGTCCCTTTGTATTAAAGACCGCCACGCGGTTATCCGTTCTGTCGCTTTCGCGGTTGAATACCGCAATACTGCCCGGCGAGCCCGCTCTGAACATGGCGGCGGTATAATCGTTTTTGTATTCGGTTTTCTTGTGATCCGACCAGGTGATAAACTGAACCGAGTTTTCCGTAACTACAGAAAAGCCCGAGCCGTGGGTCGAGTCAAGATTATAAACCAGCGTTCCGTTATAGGTTTCGGTAAATTCAGGCGTTGCGGAATCAAACCCGAAAACGCTGACCTTTGAAGTATATGCGCCCGACGAAGCGTTAAACGCCGAAACCGCGATTTTTTTGCCGTTTGGGGACACCGCCACATTATTAACCGTATCCTCCGAGGAATACCATTCGTAAATCAGCTTGTTGTTTTTACCGTAAACGCTGACCGCCGAGGCGTAGGTGTCAGACTGTGCTACAATCGCGTATACGCCTGAATCCGATATACCGGCGGTTATAATTTCGCTTTCGGTTTTTACGGAAGCTTTTTCTTGCTGTAAATTGTAAATAAAAAGCTCGTCCCCGCCCTGTGAAAAAACCATCGCCCTTGTTTTGGAGGTTTTCATCACCGGGTTTTCAAAGCCGTGAGAGTGCGAGTAAATCTCTTTTCCGCTGTTTGCATAGGCGTTTAATCTCGTATCGGTAAGGACATAGTAGTACATTCCGCGCGAGACGGAGCCTAACGTGTCGGTACTTTCAAGCTCTGTAGGATAACCGCCGTTTCCTATCAATGCGGTAAGGTTCTGCACATTTTCAAATATCCCTACCGGCAGTATCAGGTGCAGTACAAGACAGATAACCGCAACCGCCGAAACAACCGAAAGATAAGCCTTTAGCTTTCTTTTGCGTTCAAGCTTTTTACCCTTTAAAACCCGCATGCTTGAAACGGGCTCTTGCTCTTTTACGGTCTCCTGCCGGTGCTTTTTGTCCGAGCTTGACATTATTATGTCATCGGTATCTGTCTGCTTTACGCGCTTAGCTTTTTTAGGTTTAGGCGCGCCGCGCAGACGGTTTACCCTTTTCTTTTTATATTCAGGCATTTTTTATCACCCTAATACAATACTTTTTCCAAAAACAGTCCCTGCGGCGGAGCGGTCTGCCCCGCAAGAGCGCGGTTTTTCGAAGTGAATATTTCTTTAGTAAATGACGGCTCGATTTTTCCGTCCGAAACCTCAACCGCCGTGCCCGCGATTATGCGCACCATGTTATAAAGAAAACCGTCGGCGGTGATTTTTAAAATAACCCTGTCACCCTCCCGCACAGCATTACATTCGCTCACTGTGCGAACGGTGTTCTCCACAGTTCTTCCTGACGAAGAAAAAGCGTAAAAATCATGAGTGCCGATAATTTCCTTACAAAAGGCGTTTATCCGTTCTAAATTGAGGCTTCTTTCAATTCTCCAAGTATATCTTGATAAAAAGGGGTCACTAACCCGGCTGTTTAAAATG
>JAEDNG010000028.1 GCA_016302625.1 Clostridiaceae bacterium | reverse complement strand
ATTTGGATACAGTTATGCAAAGCGTCAGCCTAAACGATATTTTGTATATAAAAAAGAGTGTCGGTATAAGCGTTGAATGTCTAAATTTCGGCGGAAAAGATAATATTGCGTTTAAGGCGGCGGAGCTGTTTTTTAAGGAAAGCGGAATAAGCGGCGGTGCCGAAATTAAAATCGAAAAGCGCGCGCCCTCGGCGGCGGGCTTGGGCGGCGGCAGCGCTGACGCGGCGGCGGTGCTTGTAGGGCTTGATAGGCTTTATGATACGGATTTTCCGTATGAGAAGCTGTGCTGTATGGCGAAAAGGCTCGGCGCGGACGTCCCCTTTTTAATACGGGGCGGCACTCAGCGTGCCGAGGGGATAGGCGAGGTGCTAACTCCGCTTATAAATTTAAGCGGCTGTTATTTTCTTATCGCCAAGGCGGAAAGAAAAACATCTACCGCGGAAATGTTCCGAAAGCTTGATTCCGTTTGCTACCCGAAGCCCGATATAGATAAGACGGTAAATGCGATAAACGGCGGAGACTATTATAAAATGACAGCCTCTCTCGGAAATTCCTTTTCTGTTATCTGGGAGGACAGTCCGCTAAAACGCCTGCTTAGTGAAACCGGTGCTGACGGCGTTTCCCTTTCCGGCAGCGGGCCCGCCCGGTTTGCGGTTTATAAGGATAAAGAGACCGCACAGGCGGCTGAAAACACACTTAAAAAAAGAAATATCGAGTGCTATTTATGCGCGCCGTGCGAAAAATCTCTTATAATTGAATAAAATAAAAAACTCCCGTCAATATTTCACTTAGAAAAAACAAAGGGAGTTTTTATTATGAACGCAAAATTATTTTCCTGCCGCGCGGCACAGGCGGCGGTTTTGTTCGGACTTTCGTGCGCGGTTTTTATGTCTATGGCGAATTTTGACGCTGCATGCGGCGATTTAAGGGAAAACGTACTGCGATTACATATAATCGCAAATTCCGACAGTGAGGCTGACCAAGCGGTAAAGCTTGCCGTGCGGGACAGGATTTTAGCGGAAACCGCCGACGTTTTTGAAAACGAGACCGATATCAAAGCGGCGGAAAAGTCGGTAAACGATAATTTAAGCCGATTTGAACAAACAGCAAAAGAGGTTTTAAGGGAAAACGGATTTTCCTACAGCGCAACCGCTCAAATCGGAGACAGCTATTTTGAAACAAGAGAGTATGACGATTTTACCCTGCCCGCCGGCACATATCGGTCGCTTATAATAAGGCTCGGAAATGCTGAGGGCAAAAATTGGTGGTGCGTGGTTTTTCCGGCGGTCTGCGTTCCTGCGGCGGCGCCCGATGCAGAGCTTACCGACAGCGTATCGGAAACCTCCGCGGAGATAGCGGAGCACCCGAAAAAATACGTTATGCGCTTTAAAACGGTCGAAATTTACGAGGATTTAAAAAAATTTTTTTCTGACAAATAAAAATGCTTGCATTTTGTCGGCATATGTGGTATCATCTATACGTTATCGAGTTTGAAAGGGGTGACAATGATGAAGGAAGGTATTCATCCGCAGTACGAAAAGGTTACTATTAAATGCGCTTGCGGCGCGGAGTTCGAGACACGCTCTACTAAAAAAGATATCCGTTTGGATATTTGTTCTAAATGTCATCCGTTTTTTACCGGTAAGCAGAAATTGGTAGACACCGGCGGACGCGTTGACAGATTTAAAAAGCGTTTCAATATGGACTGATAGCCTTTTTACTCCGCAGCTGCTTTTTGCAACTGCGGATTTTTTTATCCTTGAAATATTCGGGAGGTGAGCCGGTGGACGGTTTTGTTACGGTATCAGAGGAAACAACAGCGGAATATACGGAAAAGCGTTCAAGATTTATCGCGACCCTTTATCCCTGCGATACCGAGGAAAAGGCGGCGGAGTTTATAAATAAAATGCGCTCTGAGTATTGGGACGCAAGGCACAACTGCTTTGCTTATTCGGTAGAAAACGGTGCGGTCAAGCGCTTTTCGGACGATGGGGAGCCGCACGGCACCGCCGGTAAGCCCATTCTTGAGGTGATAGAGGGAGCGGGGATAACAAATACGGTCATTGTAGTGACTAGGTATTTCGGCGGAGTGCTGCTCGGTACAGGAGGACTTGTCAGAGCCTACACCAAGGCGGCAAAGGACGCGGTCGACTTATCACAGCGTGTGCTTATGACCCCGTGTAATGTCTTTTCATGCTCTTGCTCCTATTCAGACCGCGAAAGGCTTGTAAAGCTGATTGAAGACTGCGGTGGAACAGTTGAAGATACCCTATATACCGCCGAAGTTGAACTGAAATTTTACCTGTCGGAGGAAAAAAGCGGAGAATTTTTAAAAAAGCTGTGCGAGACATTTTCGGCAAGACTGACCGCTGAAATCACCGAAACAAGGCTGTGTCCGGTTAAAATATAATTTTTTTAGAAAAATAAAGGGATTTCGACTTTTTTCTCTAATATATTAAATGGAAAGATATAAAACGCGGGGAGGCGGTATTTTTGGAAAACGCAAGAACGGTAACCGAGCGCAACGAAAGGCTGATTTTAAGCGATAAAGCCGCGCTTTGCGTAAACTCAAAGGGCAGAAAAGTTCCCGAAGAGGAATGTAACCTTCGTACCTGTTATCAGCGCGACCGCGACCGCATAATCCACTCTAAGGCTTTCAGGCGCTTAAAGCACAAAACGCAGGTGTTTTTATCGCCTGAGTCCGACCATTACAGAACGCGGCTTACACATACGCTTGAGGTCTCACAGATAGCGAGAACAATAGCGCGGGCGTTAAGGCTTAACGAGGATTTGACCGAGGCGATAGCGTTAGGACATGACCTCGGTCATACCCCGTTCGGTCACGCGGGCGAACGTGCGTTACAGGAGCTTACCGATATTGGCTTTACCCATTATGAGCAAAGCGTGAGGGTTTGCGAAAAAATCGAAAAGGACGGCGCGGGTCTCAACCTTACCTATGAGGTGCTTGACGGAATACTTCACCACACCACAGGCGAGCAGGCGCACACCCTTGAGGGCAGAATTGTCCGCATGGCTGACAGGGTAGCTTACATTAATCACGATATCGACGACGCGGTGAGAGCCGGAGTTATCTCAGAGGACGATATTCCGGATGAAATAGTAAAAAGCTTAGGCGATTCAAAAAGCGAGCGCATAAGCACACTTGTTTCTGCCATTGTCGAAAACAGCGACGGCGATATTAAAATGGACAACGAAACCCATAAATATTATGATATGCTGCATAATTTCCTATATGACAGCGTATATAAAAATCCGGTGGCAAAATCAGAGGAAACCAAGGTTTTGGGAATAGTCGAGGGACTTTTTAAATATTATCTTAAAAACCCCGAAAAAATGTCGCCCGAATACCTTAAAATAGCGGAGAACGAGGGTAAAATAAGGGCGATTGCCGATTATATCGCCGGAATGACCGACCATTACGCGATTACGGTGTATTCGGACATATATATACCTAAAGCCTGGTCTATTTAAACATAAGGAGGCGGTTATGTGATACCAGAGGATATAATTAACGAAATTAAATACCGCAACGACATAGAAACCGCCGTTTCAGCATATGTTAATTTGAAGCGCAGGGGTAAAAATTTGGTGGGGCTTTGCCCTTTTCACAACGAGAAAACCCCGTCCTTTACGGTCTATCCCGAAAACGGGTCGTTTTACTGCTTCGGCTGCGGAGCGGGTGGCGACGTTTTCACCTTTACGGGACTTATTGAAAACCTCGATTATATCGAGGCGGTAAAGCTGCTGGCGGAGCGTTCGGGAATAGCTCTCCCGCAGGACGGCTATGACGACTCGATGCAAAAGCTTAAAAACACGATTTACGATATCAACCGCGATACAGCGAGGTTTTTTCACAGCTATTTAATGTCGCCTGACGGAAAATGGGCGCTCGATTATTTAACAGAGCGAGGACTTACACTTAAAACTATAAAGCATTTCGGTTTAGGCGCGGCGCCCGATTCGTTTGATATGCTCATTAAACATTTAAAGGAAAAGGGCTACCGCGAAAGCGATATGCTGGCGGCAAACGTTGTCGGGAAAAGTCAGCGCGGAACGCTTTACGACCGTTTCAGAAAGCGGGTTATTTTTCCGATAATCAATATAAGAGGAAACATTGTCGCTTTCAGCGGGCGCGCGATGCCGGGCGAGGACAAGCAGGGCGGAAAATACGTCAATACCTCCGACACTCCGGTTTATAAAAAGAGCGAAAACCTTTTCGGGATAAATTTCGCAAAAAGCGTCTGCTCGGAACGGGTTATTCTGGTAGAGGGCAATATGGACGTGATTTCGCTTCATCAGGCGGGGTTTGAAAATACCGTAGCTCCCTTAGGCACGGCGTTTACTCCGGAACAGGCGAAAATGCTGGCGCGCTACACAAAGGAAATCGTCTTAATGCTCGATTCCGACGCGGCGGGGCAAAAGGCGGTAAGGCGGGCGAGCGGAATACTCGAAAACACCGGGCTTTCGGTGCGGGTGGTTGCAGTTCCCGACGGAAAGGACCCGGACGAATATATAAAAAAGAACGGTCCCGAACGCTTTGCGGCTCTTTTAGAGGGCGCTGTCAGCGATATGGAATATAAGCTCCTTTGCGCGGCGCAGGGGATTGACCTTGAAAGCGACGACGGACGGCTTAAATATCTTTCGGCGGCGGCGGAGATAATCGCCGGAGCGGACGATATTATGACAAGGGACATATATATCGGCAAAATGTGCGAGAAATACGGCGTTTCGAGAACGGCGCTCACATCAAGAGTAAACGAGCTTAGAAAAAGGAACCGAGTTCAAAAGCAAAAAAAGGAAATTTCCGACATAATAAGACCAAGGTTTACAAGGGACGACATAAATCCCGAACGGCGGAAGTCACTTAAAGGAACCGCGGCGGAGGAAACGCTAATCGCGGTTCTGCTTAAAAATCCCGATTTTTACAAAACGGCAAGGGAGCAGCTGCCGCCCGAAAAGATGATTACCTCCTTAAACCGTCGTATTTATGAGACAATAATTGACACGCTTGACAGCGGCGGCTCGCTTGATATTTCGGTATTCGCGCAAAAGCTCTTACCGGCTGAGGTCGGATATGTGGTATCGCTCCAAAACGGCGAAAAAGCGGGTAAAAACCCCGAAATTGTATTAAAAGATTGCATTGGGGTAATATTAGAAGAGGATATGATGATTGAAGCCTCTGAAAACACAGGCAATTCTCTTGAGGACTGGGCGGCCGGTCTTCAGAGCATTATCGATAAAAAATCGAAGGGAAAAGGTTAAATGGAACAGAACAAAAAAGCAAAGGAAAAAGAATTAAAGGGTATAAATTCGCCGGAAGCGGATATCGCTGAGGAAGAAAGAGATTTGACGATTGACGACATAGAGAACGCTCCGGACGATCCGAATGAGCTTTTTTCGGAGCCGCCCACGCTCGACATTGATTTCGACGAAGAGCCGACCGACGATGAGTTAAAGCTTGAGGAAATGGACGTCGACGCATTAAGCGACGATTTGAATTTTGACAATTTGAATCTTGACGATCCCGTTAAGATTTATCTGCGCGAGATAGGTAGAGTGCCGCTGCTTTCCTCCGATGAGGAAATCGAGCTTGCCGTCAAGATTTCGGAGGGAGATCAGAAAGCCAAGCAAAGGCTTACCGAGGCAAACCTCCGCCTTGTTGTCAGCATTGCGAAAAAGTATGTCGGCAGGGGAATGTATTTCCTTGACCTTATCCAAGAGGGCAACGTCGGTCTTATAAAGGCGGTCGATAAGTTCGACTATAAGAAGGGTTTTAAGTTCTCAACCTATGCCACATGGTGGATAAGACAGGCGATAACGAGAGCCATAGCGGATCAGGCGCGCACTATCCGTATACCCGTGCATATGGTTGAAACCATAAACAGGCTTAAAAAGGTACAAAGCCAGCTGCTTCATGAAAACGGTTTTGAGCCGAGCGAGGAGCTTATAGCCGAGAAGATGGACCTTCCTGTTGAGCGCGTGCGCGAGATTATGCGCGTGGCGCAGGAGCCTGTTTCTATGGAAACGCCGATAGGTCCCGAGGAGGATTCAAGGCTTATGGACTTTATCCGCGACGAGGACGCGTTAGCTCCCGACGAGGCGGCGCTTAAAACCATAACCAACGAGGATATCGACGGTGTTTTAAAGACTTTGACACCGAGAGAAGAGTCGGTTATAAGACTGCGTTTCGGACTTCAGGACGGCCGCTGTCATACGCTTGAAGAGGTGGGCACCGAGTTTAACGTAACCCGTGAGCGTATTCGTCAGATTGAGGCTAAGGCATTAAGAAAGCTCCGTCATCCGGTACGCAGCAATAAATTTAAGGAGAGATAAGGCGGGCGGTACGGGTCGCAAACCGACTTTTGCCGTCAGCCTGTAAGTTTTTGCGAACTTTATTACATAAGGGAGAATAAAAGCAATGGAATTTTCATATAAAACTAAGGGAGTATGCTCAAGGGGTATTCTTATCGACGTTGAGGACGGTATTGTAAAAACCGTTAAGTTTGACGGCGGCTGCAGCGGCAACACACAGGGGGTCGCGACGCTGGTTTCCGGAATGAAGGTCGACGACGTTATTGACAAGCTCGAGGGTATCAAATGCGGCTTCAGGAACACCTCTTGTCCGGCTCAGCTGGCAGAAGCTTTAAAGGAATATAAAACCGCAAAGGGTGAATGATTTTGTATTCGGACAGTGATATCAAAATTGCGGGCGACAAGCCGTCGCAGGAGATAAAAAAGCGCAGGGAGAATGTTTCGGAGCTTAAAGAACCTGCAAAGGAGAAAATTAAAAACGCTAAGGAATTAGGCAAAAGAATTGCGCTTAAATTTATAAATGACGCAAAGGAAACCGAGGTATCGGACGAGCCGGCGGATTTTGACATGCTTCTCCAAAGAAGACTGTTGCTTTCATTTACTGCAACCGTAGGTTTTGAGCAGTTTTGCCGCGATGATACTCTTGCGGGAATTGCTCAGAAAAGCTTTATAGATACGGTCAAAAAGGAAAACGATGAGCTTTACCGTTCATCGTCGGACACAGGCGCGTTTTCGTTTTATTATCTTGCCTACCGAAGAGGCAGTGAAATCGACCGCCGTATCGGACAGACCTTTGCAATGCTCTGCTCGCACGACGGCGACCCGATTTATCAGGAGTTGGGCGAGGCGCTCTACTGCTGGTTTTTATCGGCGGTAAGGAAAGCGGCTGGAGAACTTAATTTAATCTGACATATTAAATCCTTTCTTTTCATATTTTTAGAAAAGAAAGGATTTTTTTTATGTTGGGAGAAAAGAATATGCCTATTATTTATTTAAGCCCGTCAACGCAGGAATTCAACCCGTATGTCGGCGGCGGAAACGAGGAATATTATATGAACCTTATTGCCGACGCCATGGAGCCGTATCTCGCGGCAAGCGGTATTCAGTTTGTGCGAAACACGCCGGATATGACGGCGGCGTCCTCCATTGCCGCGTCGAACGCGGGGAATTACGATTTGCATTTGGCGCTTCATTCAAACGCTGTTGGCAGTGGTGCTTCAAATGTCAGAGGCACCGATGTTTATTATTATCCGTCAAGCTATGAGGGTAAACGTTTTGCGGATATCGCGGCGCAGAATTTACAGTTAATTTACCCGCTCCCCGGAAAGGTCAAAACCGTTCCGACCACCTCGCTCGGAGAGGTGGCTAAGGTGCGGGCTCCCGGTGTGCTTATCGAGCTTGCTTATCACGATAATCCCGAGGACGCTGATTGGATAAGAAACAATATAAACGCGATTGCGGAGAATCTTGTAATGTCGCTCACGGAGTTTTTCGGAATACCCTTTAACATGCCCCAGCCGATTGAGACTGCCTCGGTCGCAACGGGGGGCTCAAACCTTAATGTAAGGTCAAGACCGTCCACCGACGCGCCGATAATAGGAAAAATTCCGAACGGCTCTGAAATTCTTATTTACAACCGTCTGCCCGACTGGGATTTGGTAGGATATAACGGACTTGTCGGGTATGTCAGCAACCGATATGTTTTGACATAATGAATATAAAAACGCGATATTTTCAGAATAAAGAAAAAAAAGCTTGATTTTTATTTGCTAATCTGTTATTATAGTTGTTGCTATGTGATCGGATAAGTCCGATATAAAAAGAAGGAGGTGCAGACCATGGCTAAATGTGATATCTGCAACAAAGAAATTGCTTTCGGGATTAAGGTTTCCCACTCTCACAGACGTTCCAACAGAACCTGGAAGCCCAACGTTAAGAAAGTAAAGGCAGTCGTAAACGGTTCTCCGCGTCGTATCAATGTTTGCACCCGTTGCTTACGTTCAGGCAAGGTTACCAGAGCAATCTAAGGCTTTACTTACAAAATAACCCTTAGCTTACGCTAAGGGATTTTTTGTATATGCATTTCTGTATTAGAGGGATTATTATGATAAAGGCTGTATTGTTCGATTTGGACGGCACTCTTGCCGATTCACTCGAAGATTTGGCGGACAGCACAAATTACGCGCTTAAAAAAGCGGGCTTTCCTACCCATGAAACGGATGAATATAAGTATTTTGTGGGCGACGGAATACCGATGCTTATAGAGCGTGCTCTGCCCGACGGCGAAAAGACTGAGGAAAACAGAAATAGGTGCTTAGAGTATTTTATGTCGCGGTACAGGGAGCATTATTTCGATAAAACCCGCGCTTATGACGGGATAATACCGCTTTTAAAGTCTCTTAAAAAGGACGGCTT
>JAEDNG010000027.1 GCA_016302625.1 Clostridiaceae bacterium | reverse complement strand
CGGTAACCTCCGCCACGTCAAAGCGCGGCTGAAGCTCGGTTTCGTATTTTGAAAGGAAATCCTGTGCTGTCAGAATTATTCTTTTCTGTTTATGTATATCCACAGCCTCAGCGGGAGAGACAACGCTTGCGTCCTTTCGGGTTTTGACCTCGGTAAAAATTATATATTCCTTTGTTTCCGCGATTATGTCAATTTCACCGAAACGCGAATGATAATTGCGCTTTATAACAGCACAGCCGTTTTTTATTAAGTACTCGGCGGTTAGCTGTTCGCCTTTTTTACCGGTTTCGCCCCTATCCATTTTCTTGTCCCAATATGTTTTTAAGGAATGAAAGCCTGTGTATTTCGCAGGGGCCGTACTTTTTGATAAACTCGATATGCTCTTTTGTACCGTAGCCCTTGTGCTTTTTAAAATCGTACTGTGGATACTCAGCGTCATATTTCAGCATAAGCCTGTCACGCGTGACCTTTGCCAGCACAGACGCCGCCGCAACCGACATGGATTTTGAGTCGCCCTTTATTACCGTTTCGCAGGGGATTTTTATGTTTTTAGGCGCTCTGTTGCCGTCGATAAGTGCAAAATCGGGCTTGACCGAAAGACCGTCTATCGCTCTGTTCATCGCAAGAAAGGTCGCCTCTAATATATTAAGGCTCTCAATTTCCTCCAGCGTTCCGAAAGCTACCGAAAAGCTGATTGCTTTTTCGGTTATAACATCGAAAAGCCGCTCTCTTTTTTTCTCGCTTAATTTTTTGGAGTCATCAAGACCCTCTATCACCGTATCGGGCGCTAAAATCACCGCCGCGGCGCATACCGGCCCTGCAAGCGGACCTCTGCCCGCTTCGTCTACTCCGCATACAGCGTTAAAGCCGCTGTTTAATGCGGCTTTTTCAAATTCATAATCAGGCATTGTAATTTACCCTTTCTAATGTCAGGTTACCTATTTTGCAGCTTCGGTATTCTTCAAGCAGCATATTAGCCGCTCTTTCGGTATCGGTTTCGCCGCCGCGTATCACCATGCCGCGCTTTTTGCCTATCTGACAAAGCAGGTCAAAACTGTCCGCCGTTAAATCAAGCTCGCCGAAACGTGCAGTAAGCTTTTCGGGATAAAGCGAGGCCAAAAGCTCTAAAAGCCTTACCGCAAGCAGCTCGGTATCAAGTATTCTGTCCTTAACAGCACCTGTAAACGCTAAATGCTCGCCGACCGTTTTATCCTCGAACCTTGGCCACAGTATTCCCGGCGTATCTAAAAGCTCAAGCTGTTTGTCAATAGTAAACCACTGATTTCCCCTTGTAACGCCCGGACGGTTTTCGGCTTTTGCCTTGCTGCCTCCCGCAATGCGGTTAATAAAGGACGATTTTCCGACATTCGGAATCCCGGCGACCATTACCCTGAGCGGTTTTCCGACCATGCCTTTTTCGGCGTAGTAATTAAGCCTGTCCGCAAGGGCTGTTTTAACCGTGTCCTTAAACTGATTTATTCCTTTTCCGTTCTTACAGTCTATACCTATAGCGGAAATACCCTTTGTTTTATAATACCTTATCCATTCCTCGGTGGCTTTAGGGTCTGCCATATCGCACTTATTAAGCAGTATTATAATCGGCTTGCCGGCTGTCAGGCTTTTAAGCTCGGGATTGCGGCTGCTTACAGGTATTCTCGCGTCAACTACCTCCGCCACCGCGTCGATAAGCGGCATTACCGCCTTTATCTGACGGCGGGTTTTTGCCATATGGCCGGGAAACCACTGTATATTCTGCGCCTCACTCATTTGTCAAGCCTTCCTATTTTGTTAAAAGGAAATACCCTAAGAACTGCGTGACCCAAAACATACCTTGTGTCTACCAGTCCGCCCTCGCCTATGCGGCTGTCGCGGCTGTCCATAGAGTCGTTTCGGTTGTCTCCCAAAACGAAAATATATCCCTCCGGCACATAAAGCGGAAACTCAACGTCATACTTTCTTGTGGTCGGCGTTTTGGCATACGGCTCGTCAAGCTCCACGCCGTCGACCGAAACCACGCCGCGTTCAAAATCAATATCCACGGTCTGTCCTCCGACGGCAATAACACGCTTGATTATCGGCTCCTTACTGTACGCCATACTTTCAACCGAATTGGCAACGTTGCGCGAAACCACCACGATATCCCCGTTTTTAGGAGTATAGGCAAGATTTGAAATTATGACCTTATCGTCGGTAAAAAGGGTGTTCTGCATTGACGGTCCGGAAATAGTCGCCACCCTGAAAAGCAGGCTGAAAATTATTACCACCGAAATTATAGCCGTGGCAAGCACATCGAGCCACTCAAATATTTCCTGCGCCGGGCTCAGCTTTTTTTCGGGTTCTTCGGCGTCCGGCAGATTATCCGCATATTCCATATTGATATTAAACCCGCTTTCGGCGGTATTCATAGGTTTTATCGGATTGCTTCGGGCAGTGTTTTCACTCCCCGGCTGATACCTGTTGTTCAAATCATCCATACCCTGTACCTCTTTTATTGCAAAAAGGGAGACAGCATAAAATCCGTCCCCCCTTTTAACGCCTTATTTATACGGCAGTAAAAACGGCCGTGATTAACCGATAAGCTCTTTAACCTTTGCCGCCTTGCCGACTCTGTCGCGCAGATAGTAAAGCTTCGCTCTGCGAACCTGACCCTTGCGGACAAGCTCAATCTTCGCAACGCTCGGTGAATGTACCGGGAATACGCGCTCAACGCCTACTCCGTAGGAAACGCGGCGAACGGTGAAGGTCTCGGCGATTCCGCTGTTGTTTTTAGCGATAACCGTACCCTCGAAAACCTGAATTCTCTCTTTTTCTCCCTCTTTGATTCTTACATGTACCTTAACGGTGCTTCCGATAAGAATTTCGGGAACATCCTTTTTAAGCATGTCGGCTGTAAGCTCTTTAATAGCGTCCATATTTTTTCCTCCTTAAATAATACCAGATGTTCATGTTCACAAAGAGCAGAGGACCATCCGCTTCAATGTCGATTTTTTCGGCAATGAACCCACCTGTAAGGCTCAGGTGAAATCAAATGCACCGGCATTCAAACAGCGCAAAACAGCGCGCTTGTTTTCAATAGCTTTAACATTCTACCATAAACCGTAAAAAAAATCAAGTATTATTTTGTAAGCGTTCCTCCGTCGCTTTTAAGAAGTATTAAAATCTTTTCTTCATCTAAATTTAACGCGTTGATATAAATCAGTATTTCCTGCCCGTCTTCCGCTTCGCAGACAAATTCGTAGCACCTGACCTCGCCGGCTGAATCGGTAGGTATAAGCGCTAACGCGGTTTCGCGTATTTTAAGCTTGTCGCTCACTTTCTGCGCCGCCTCGTCAGCCGAAACCGACGGAGTTTCAAAAGCTCGGTCGGTGTGATTTGTCAAATACCCGGAGGCTTCGTAAAGCATTATTTCTCCTGTGTCCATGGCGACGCCGACCTTTACAAGATCGGTATAGCAAATGGTTTTTCCGTCTAAATATGCAAAATTTATCACGCACACGCCCTCGTCGGTAAAAAAGTAGGTTTCGGTAAAGCCGCTCATACCGATTCTTTCAAGATAGCGTTTTGCCTTGTCAAGCGCCTGACGGTATTCCAGAATACTGTCGCCGATTGTCCTGTCTTTGCGCATGTAAACCGCGTATCCGCCCGACCGGCTTATTGTAACCGTAACGTCATTGCCTGAAAAGCGGTAGGACGGTATTTTTCCCTTGACGTTTTCCTCGAATTTAAGCGCGTCCGCATCGCACTCGGCGGTTTCTGCCGCCCTTTTAAGTGCGTCGCTCTCAGAAACTTTTTCCGCGTTTTTTATCATTTGCGGCTCTTTTTCGAGTATATGGTCGGAATACGGCCCGTCGTAAACGAGTGTCGGATAATCCGAAAGACTTTCTTCAAGCTCGTCAAGCGAGCCACCGAAAGAATCGGGCGTCACAGTGTCGTCAAGCTGTTTATCAATTTCCGCCGCCCATGACGAGGGATTGTTATAGGATATGCTTGAATTGCTTATCGCCTCGGAAATTTTTTTCGCGGTGTCGCTAAGCGCGGTTATATTCGTGCTGTATTCGTCATTCAGCTCTCCGCCGCCGACAAGTGTTTTTGAGACCGACATCGCATAATTGCCGACCTGCGACAGAAAGCGGTTAAGCACCGTCAGCTCTCCGCTTCCCGCCGGAAGCTGTGACAGCGCCGCCTTTGCGGTTTCGGCCTCGCTTAAAAGCTGTGCCGCCATATTGCTTATCTGCTTCGCGCTCGTGACATACTGTGCCTTTTCGAGAATGACCGAAATATTATTAACGCCTGCGTTTAACTCGTCAAGCGAGCGAGAATAGCTGTTTTCTATTTCAAGACGGTAGCGTTTTGAATTGAGCTTCTCTCTGACGGCAAAGCCGATTGCGACAACCGCCGCCGCCGCGCAAAACGATATTACTCTTACGGCGTTTCTTCTTTTCATATACTTTCCTCCGTTTTTACATATTATTTCCTGATTTTTATTATTTATCAAAATAATCTTTTATTATTCTCGGTTTTGGTGTATAATCTAAATTAGATTGATATCGGAGTTAATTATGAAAAGAAATATTTTTTTAAACGTTGCGGTCTCCACGGCAGCTCATTCAAGACTCGCTCAAATGTCGCGTTACACTCAGCACGGGAATACCTCATGCCTTTTGCATAGTATAGCGGTGGCGTATTACTGTTACAGGCTTGCCCGGCGGTTTAAATTTTTAAAGCTTCGTGAAAACGAGCTTATACGCGGCGCGCTTTTGCATGATTATTTTCTATATGACTGGCATATTCCTAATAAAAACCGTCCCATGCACGGCAGATATCACCCTACCGCCGCCTGCTTAAACGCAGAATCCGACTTTAACCTGACCGACTGCGAACGCGACATTATAAAAAAGCATATGTTTCCGCTAACCTTTACGCCGCCGGCGTTCAGGGAAAGCTATATCGTATGTCTTGTTGACAAGGTATGCTCGATTTACGAAATTTTTAAGAAAAATCCTTACAGAAACAGACAAATCCGCACCGTTTTTAAGAAAATACGGTGCCATTCGCATATCTGATTAACGTGCAAAACCGACCGACTCACCTATAACGTGAGACGATCGGTTTTTTATTATTCAACCGCGTTGTTTGAGCCAACCGTAATTGAAGTTGTATAGTATCTTCCGCTGCGGTAAATTTTTACGTTCACCTTGTCGTTCGGCTTGCAATCCTGCAATAAATCCTCAAGCTTTGTGTATTCTTCAATCGCCGTTCCGCCGAATTCGGTGATTATATCGCCCTTTGCAAGACCTGCGTTTTCGGCGGGACTGCCGTCGGCAACGCTTAAAATAACCGCACCGGCGGGATAGCCGTAGTATTTAAGCACGCTCGCGGTGTATTTCTCACTGATAGATATGCCGATATAGGGCTCGGGGCTGTTCTGCTTTTCAATGATTTTTTTGCAAATTTTCTCAACTGTATTTGACGGGATAGCAAAGCCCATTCCCTCAAATTCCTCTGATACTATCTTCGAGCTGTTAATACCGACAAGACAGCCCTTGGTATTCACAAGTGCGCCGCCGGAATTTCCGGGATTTATCGCGGCGTCGGTCTGAATAAGCTTAACGTCGGAATCAGAGGAAACCACTCGGTTAAGACCGCTTATTACGCCATAGGTCACGCTGTCCATAAATTCAAGCCCGCCCGGATTGCCTATGGTTATTACATACTGACCGACCTTTAAGTCGGAAGAATCGGCGAACTGGGCCGCCGTTAGTCCCGTTGCTTTAATCTTAATTACCGCAAGATCCGACGAAATATTGTAACCTACAACCTCCGCCTCATAGGAATCGGAGTCAAGCGTGTCTGTGAACACCTCAATCTTCGATGCAGATTTATTCTGAACCGCTCCCGAAATTACATGATAGTTGGTGATTATATATCCGTCCGACGAATATATCACGCCGCTGCCCTCGCCGGTAGATTCGCTGGTGCCGCCGAAAAAGCTCATTACAGAGGTAGTGGTTCTGATTCCTACAACGCTTGGGGTTACCTTTTCGGCCACCGCCTCAACAACCGATTCCACAGTTTCGTCAACATTTATATTGACATTACTGCCCGAAATGTTCGACGGTGTTGTAGGTGCAGAAGTATCTTTGTCGGTAAGATTTACCGCGGCTATGCCGCTTACAGCGCCGATAACCGCCGCCAAAAGCGCCGCGACCGCGACAATTCCTCCGCCGTATTTTTTACCTGTTTTCGGCTTTTGGGGTTTGGGCGGCTTATAGCTGTAGTTAGGCTGTGGATTACCGTAAGCACCGTACTCACCGTTCGGATAAAAGTTGTGCCGGAGCGGTTCGCTTTCGGGCGGTGGGGTTTGCTGCTCCGCTTTATAATAGCTTTCCTGCTCATTTCTGTTTACAGCCTCGTCCTGAATAATATCATCGCGGCTTTTTGTATAAAATCCGCCGTCAGGCGTTACGGTATAGCCCTGATTGGGTGTTTCCTCACCGTTCACCGAATCGAAGCCGTTTAATTCGCCGTTGTTTTTATTATCAAAATCGTCCATAAAACGTTCCTCCCTTTGTTTTGCTTTATTGTAAACCGCTTTTGTTGCGTTTGTTATTCAAATATATGAATAATCGGTAAATTATTTTACCAAAAAAGGGACAAATTTCATTTCATGGGATAACGCATAAAAAGCTCCGTAAAGCCTTTAAGATTAAACGGAACAACGGGATAAAGATAATTTCTGCCCGAAAGAGTTTTGATTAAAAGCATGCCGACGGTTATCAGCACTATTCCGCCGATAAAGCCCCAAATACCTAAAATTTGGGTAAAGACAAGCAGCAAAAGCCGCTCGAATTTCATGGCGTACCCCATTTCAAAGCTCGGAAGAGAAAAGCTTGCTATGGTTATAAACGCCATTAACAGAATAGCCTCTGTTATAAACCAGCCCGCATCTATGGCAAACTGCGAAAGCAAAAGACCGCCGACAATGCCTAATGAATTTGAAAGGGCGTCGGGCGTGTTAAGGGAAGCAAGCCTAAGTCCGTCAACCATAAATTCAAGAATTAAAAACTGCACGAAAAGCGGTATTTGTCCTACGTCGCTCGGCATAAAAACCTCAAGCCACCGCGGAACAAAATCGGGGTTGCTTGCAAGCAATAAATAAATCGGCGTTACAAGCACGTTCGCCAAGGAGACTAACATTCGGACAATTCTTGTGTAGGTCGCAACCACCGGCAAAAAATAGTAGTCGTCGGTCTCCCTGAAAAAGTCGGAAAGCGAAATCGGAAGTATCATAACGGTAGGGGAATTATCCATAACAAGCACTATTCTGCCGTCAAAGATACAGGCTGAGGCGTAGTCGGGTCTTTCGGTAAATTTAAATTTTGGGAACGGATTAAAAAAAGCGTTCTTCTGCAGCTTTTCGGCTATCGCCTGCTGGGTCATGGAAATGCCCTTTATATCCATTTCTGCGAGCTTTTTTCGCAGAATATCGAGTATTCTTTTATCCGCCTTGCCGTCAAGATAGCTTACCGCAACGTCAAGCTTTGTCTCGGTTCCTATCTGCATATACTCCATTCGAAGCCGGCTGTCGCGTATTCTGCGCCTTATCATCGCCGTGTTCATGACAAGGGTCTCAACAAAGCCGTCACGCGAGCCTCTAAGCGACTTATCCTTTTGCGGCTCCTCGATTCCCCGCATGGGGTATGTCCTTGTATCTATAATCAAAGCGCCGTTTATGCCGTCGATTAAAAGCACCGACGGGCCCGACAAAATTGCGGTTTTTACAAATTCCGTATCGTAGGAGCAATCAACCTCAACATAAGGCATTTTCAGCTTTGCAAATTCCTTCATATCGGCGATTTTCGCTATATCCTCAGGAGTTTGCTTGTAGAGAAATTCAAGTATTTTCTCGTACACCTCGTCCTTAATAAAACCGTCGATAAAGTAAAGCACGGCGCGTCTGCCGCCGATTTCAAGTTCTCTTTTTATAATATCAAAGCTTTTATCCGGTTGTAAGCCGTCGTCTATGTTTTTAATCCAATCGTTATAGTTCATAAAAAACCGCCCTCTTTCCGGAATATTCTTCCCGAAAAAAGGACGGTTTATGCTTTAAATGTTAGATATTGGATGACAGGAACAATCTCACGGCCTACCTTCAGATTATTAATTTTCGGAAACCTTTAAGCTGTTCTGAACCGTCACCCTGATTAATTTAACAAAATTTTACGCGCTTAAATAATATCTTACAAGTGACTGCAAAAGTGTGTCGCGGTCAACCCGTCTTATAAGATTGCGCGCGTTGTTATGAGTGGTGATATAGGTCGGGTCTTCGGATAAAATATAACCGACGATCTGATTAATTGGATTATAACCCTTTTCCTTAAGCGCGTCGTAAACCGAGGTCAGGATTTTTCTGATTTCCTGGTCGGTCTGGTCTCCGATTGAAAAGGTCATTGTTCTGTCATTCATCTTAAACACCTCTCATAGCTGTTTACTTTATTGTATAACGTTTTTAAATAAAGTTCAAGTATTATTTTCTAAGTTCCGCACCTGCGGATTCAAGATTTTTAATTATCGCGGCGCTTACCTTTTCTATTTCCTTATCGCCAAGCGTGCTGTCCGAGCTTCTGAGCCACACGCTGTAAGCTACGCTCTTTTTACCGTCCGGAATTTGGGTGCCCGAATAAACGTCAAACAGACGGATTTTCTCAAGCAGTCTGCCCGCTCCCTTTGTGATTGCTTTTTCGAGCTCACCGACAGGCAAATCCTTGTCGCAGAGCATTGCAAAGTCGCGCTCAACCGCGGGGAATTTCGGAAGCGGCTTGTATACGGTTTTGCGTTTATTTATGGCAAGCAGTACGTCAAGCTTGATTTCGGCAACATATACGCGGCAGTCAATTCCGTAAGCGGC
>JAEDNG010000026.1 GCA_016302625.1 Clostridiaceae bacterium | reverse complement strand
ACGGTCTGTCATATTTCAAAAATTAAATCCGTATAACAAAAAATCTATGTGCCTCTTAAAGCATATAGGTTTATTGTTTGTCTGCGGCAAATCAAACAGCAAACAATTTCTGCAAGAATAAGCTTTAAAAAAAGCAGCAATAAAAAATTAATCGGTGATAAAAATGCCTAAAATCAATATTGTAATGGTTGAGCCGGAAATCCCGCAAAACACCGGCAATGTCGCCCGCACCTGCGCTGCGACGGGAGCGAGACTGCATATAGTCAAACCAATGGGGTTTAATATTGACGACAAAAAGCTTAAACGTGCGGGGCTTGACTACTGGCACTATCTTGACATAACCTATTATGACGGCTTAGCGGATTTCTTTTCTAAAAACGACGGCTCGTTTTTCTATTTTACAACCAAGGGAAGACAGACCCACTCCGAAGTATCCTACCCCGATAACTGCTATCTCCTTTTCGGCAAGGAAACAAAGGGGCTTCCCGAGGAACTCCTTATTAAAAATCCCGAACGCTGTGTAAGAATCCCCATGCAGGGTGAAATCAGAAGCCTCAATCTTTCAAACTCGGTCGCGATAGCGGTTTACGAGGCTTTAAGGCAATGGGATTACCCCGAGCTTTCCAATTTCGGTCAGCTGCACAATTACAAATGGGAAGATATTTGCTAATTTCTACATACGAGATTAAAATAAATATTGAAAAAATAAGAATTTGTGGTAAAATAGTATTGTAAAAATTTTAACAATGTTGAAAGGATGTATCTTAATGAACGCTCTAAACAAAAAGACCGTTGACGACATTAATGTAAAAGGTCAGAAGGTTCTCGTTCGCTGTGACTTTAACGTACCGCTCAAAAACGGCGTTATAACCGATGAAAACCGCATTATCGCCGCCCTCCCCACCATCAAAAAGCTTATTGCCGACGGAGGAAAGGTTATCCTCTGCTCGCATCTCGGCAAGCCGAAGGGCGAACCCAAGCCCGAGCTTTCCTTAGCTCCCGTTGCTAAGCGCCTTTCAGAGCTTTTAGGCAAAGAGGTTGTTTTTGCCGCCGACGCTAATGTTGTTGGTGAAAACGCGAAAAAGGCTGTTGCCGAAATGAAAGACGGCGATGTTGTTCTTCTTGAAAACACCCGTTACCGTGCGGAAGAGACCAAGAACGGCGAGGCTTTCTCGGCTGAACTCGGTTCTCTTGCGGACATTTTTGTGAACGACGCGTTCGGCACCGCTCACAGAGCGCACTGCTCCACCGTCGGTGTTGTTTCCTATGTTAAAGAGGCTGTTGCCGGTTACCTTATCGGCAAGGAGCTTAAATACCTCGGAAACGCGGTTGACTCTCCGGTACGTCCTTTCGTTACCATTTTGGGCGGCGCAAAGGTTGCGGACAAGCTCACCGTTATTGAAAACCTGCTTAACAAGGCAGATACCCTTATTATCGGCGGCGGTATGGCTTATACTTTCCTTGCCGCTAAGGGTTATAGCGTAGGTAAGTCACTCCTCGATACCGAGAAGATTGACTACTGCAAGGATATGCTTAAAAAGGCTGAGGAAAAGGGCGTTAAAATTCTTCTTCCTATCGACTGCACAATAGCTAAGAGCTTCCCCGACCCGATTGACGGACCGATCGAGGTTGAGGTTGTTGAGGCTGACAAGATTCCCGACGATTATCAAGGTCTTGACATCGGACCTAAGACTGCTGAGCTTTTCGCAAATGAGGTCAAATCAGCTAAGACCGTTGTCTGGAACGGACCTATGGGTGTTTTTGAAAACCCGACTCTTGCAAAGGGTACAATCGCAGTTGCTAAGAGCCTTGCCGAAACAGATGCTGTTACGGTTATCGGCGGCGGAGATTCCGCGGCGGCTGTTAATACACTAGGCTTTGGCGACAAGATGACCCACATTTCAACAGGCGGCGGCGCTTCTCTTGAATTCTTAGAGGGCAAGGAGCTTCCCGGCATTGCCGCGCTTAACGATAAATAATTAAAATTCAAGGGTTGCCGAAAGTGCAACCCTTACTTGTGTTAATATATAAAGGAGTTTTTTACAATGAACAAAGCTAAAAGAGCCGCCGTAATTGCCGGCAACTGGAAAATGAACAAAACACCGTCAGAGACAGCCGCGCTTATTAATGAAATGAAGCCGCTGGTTTCCGGCGCTGACTGCAAGGTAGTACTTTGCGTTCCCTTTATCGACATTCCTGCAGCTGTTGCCGCCGCCGAGGGCTCAAACATTGAAATCGGCGCTGAAAATGTGCATTTCAAGGAGAGCGGCGCTTACACAGGCGAGGTTTCCGCTAAAATGCTGGTTGAATCGGGTGTTAAATATGTGGTTATCGGCCACAGCGAGAGAAGACAGTACTTCGGCGAGACCGACCAGACCGTAAATCTTCGTACCCTTGCCGCATTGAATGCCGGCCTTACCGCCATTGTATGCGTTGGCGAAACCCTTGAGCAGAGGGAATTAGGCTACACCGAAACACTCCTTAAATACCAGACCAAAATGGCGCTTACAAATGTTCCGCAAGACAAGCTTTCAAACGTTATTATAGCTTACGAGCCTGTATGGGCAATCGGAACGGGCGTTACCGCCACCGCCGAGCAGGCGGACGAGGGCAACGGCTATGTCCGCGCCGCTATTGCGGAAGTCTACGGTGCAGAGGCGGCGGAGAGCGTTACAATCCAGTACGGCGGTTCTATGAACGCTAAGAACGCGGACGAATTAGTTGCAAAGGTTAACGTTGACGGCGGACTTATCGGCGGCGCTTCCCTTAAGGCCGAGGATTTCTCGATTATCGTAAAGGCCGCGAGTAAATAATTAAAAATACGGGCGGGCGCTGCCCGCCTAATTTCTGTTTTCAGGAGAGCATTATGAAAAAACCTATTGTTTTAACTATTATGGACGGCTTCGGAATTAACCCGACCACAAGCGGTAACGCGATTTTTTCCGCAAAAACCCCCCGTCTTGATAAAATTTTCGCCGAGTGTCCTAATACTCAGATAGGCGCTTCGGGAATGGACGTAGGTCTGCCCGACGGTCAGATGGGTAACAGCGAGGTCGGCCACACCAATATCGGCGCGGGAAGAATTGTATATCAGGAGCTTACCCGCATTACAAAGTCGATTGCCGACGGTGATTTCTTTAGTAACGAAGCATTTTTAAAGGCTGTTGACAACTGTCAGAAGAACGACAGCGCCCTCCATTTAATGGGCCTTTTGTCGGACGGCGGCGTTCATAGCCACATTGAACATCTTTACGGTCTTGTTGAGCTTGCAAAGCGTAACGGACTTACAAAGGTTTATATTCACGCCCTGCTTGACGGACGTGACGTTCCGCCCGCAAGCGCTGCTGATTTCATTGATGCGCTCAATGCAAAATTAGCGGAAATCGGTTGCGGCAAGCTTGCCACGGTTATGGGCAGATTTTACGGAATGGACCGCGACAACCGCTGGGAGCGCGTAGGAAAGGCTTATGCCGCTCTGGTTTACGGCGAGGGCATTATAACCGACGACGCGGCGGCTGCTGTAAGAAAGTCATACACCGAGGTTGACGAAGACGGTAAAAATATCACCGACGAGTTCGTCCTCCCCACCGTTGTAGAGGGCACCGAACGCATCAAAACGGGCGACAGCGTAATCTTCTTCAACTTCCGCCCCGACCGCGCAAGAGAGATTACCCGTACCTTTGTGGACGACGATTTCACGGGCTTTGAACGCGTGGGCGGCAGACAAAAGGTATTTTATGTATGTATGACCCAGTATGACGCTTCAATGCCCAATGTCGAGGTAGCCTTCAAGCCCCAGACCTTAAACAACACCTTAGGCGAGTTCCTCGCAAAGCAGAATATGACACAGCTCCGCATTGCCGAGACCGAGAAGTACGCACACGTAACCTTCTTCTTCAACGGCGGCAGAGAGGTTATGTTTGAGGGCGAGGACAGAATACTCGTCAACTCCCCCAAGGTCGCAACCTACGATTTACAGCCCGAAATGAGCGCAAACGAGGTATGCGACAAGGTATGCGAGGCGATTGAAAGCGACAAGTACGATGTTGTTATCTTAAACTTTGCAAACTGCGATATGGTAGGTCACACGGGCGTGTTCGACGCTGCGGTTAAGGCGGTCGAAACGGTCGATACCTGCGTCGGCAGAGTGGCGGACAGCACCCTTAAAATGGGCGGCGTAATGCTCCTTACCGCCGACCACGGCAACGCAGACCGTATGGTTGACACCGACGGCTCGCCCTTTACTGCTCACACCACAAACCCCGTTCCCTTTGCGGTTATCGGCAAGGAATGTGAATTAAGAGAGGGCGGCAGGCTCTGCGACATCTCCCCCACTATTATAAAGCTTTTAGGACTATCACAGCCCGAAGAAATGACCGGAGAATCGCTTATTAAATAATATTATTTACAGAAGTCTCAATACCGTGAGACTTCTGTATTTTTAAATTGTAAACAATTAAATCTTAACCGTAAAAAAATACCCGGTAGGGCAAGTTAATTTGCTCCTATCGGGTATTTATGCTATTCAACTGTCTTGGCAAGCATTTTTTCAGCCGAAATATCGGACGGGGTTTCTATACAGGAGCGTAAAAGCCTTACGCGCTCCTCCGCCGTCATATTTATAAGGCTTTCAAATTTTTCATGGCTGTCAAGTAAAGCGATGAGCTTTCCGACATTAAATCTTTCGGTACTCTGCTCCCAGACCGCGGAATAATCTCCCTCCATCAAACGGTACAGCTCCTTATTGCTGTCGGTTATATCAAGCGAGAAAAAGTCTTTCGCGGTAATGAGCCGATGATTAAGAGAATCCGCGCAATGAAGATACGGACCTGTTATAATTCGATCGTCAACCTTATAGGTGTCGTTGAACATAGGCTTTTCGGTTGTTCTTATCTCAACCTCTGCTCCGTACTCCGTAATACAGCGGCAAAGCGTGTAAAATACGTTGATATAGCAAAGCGAAACGTCGTCATCATACACACGCTTGTATGTATCGCTCCACATCGGAACGAAAAGAAGCCGGATGTTAAGCCCCTCTGTATGCTCGCACGCCTTTAATATCGCACTGCGAAATGAACCCTTTGAGGTCATTATAAGCCGATATCCGGTTATCCAGAGCTCATTTTTGCACTTAGGTATTATCTTTTTAAGCACCGAGTCCTTATGAAACAGCAGATTTTCAATTCCGAAGCTGCGAAGTCGAAAAATGTACTCGTCATTTTTGGACTCCACATACTTTATAAATGTTTCCGAAAGCAGACAAAGCGCCGACGCTATAAGAGATGTGGCAAAGGCTATTGAAAGCTCATGAAGTATGCCGCTGTCCGTATCTATCCAGACGATAACAAAGGTTACGGCGAAAACCACCAGCATAACAAAGAAAGAAATACTTCCGAAAAGGTGATACTGTCTTATCACATCAATGAACCTTTTCTTTTCCGGCTCGTGACAGTAATAAACCGTGTCAATTCCATCGCCGCGCCCGTTTTCCTCGCATAAAATCTCATAAAAATCATTTTTGTCAAGCAAATGAAGGTGCGCTGTATTTGTAGACCATGTTCTTGTAAATATCCGTCGGTCGCTGAATTTTGACAGCAAGGTATCATACAGCTTTTCGGCTATACCGTTCTTGCGGTATTCCTTTTTAACTATAACGGTAGAAAGATAAATATTTCTTTCAAGCGACTCCTTGATACCCGGTATATTGTGATTAGGTATTAGCGACATAAAGCCTAAAACCTTGCCGTTTGCTATTGCAAGTATCGCCCACTGGTTTGAAATACTTTCATAATACGGTTCAATGCTTCTTACAGAGTCTAAAGCTACATTCAGCTCGTTTTGCGTGGTGCCGATACGTGACGAAAGCGGAGGAACAAACTCATTGTCCGCTTCTTTCAGCAGTTCCTTAATATCATCGGCATATTTTCCCTTAACGGATTTTAAAAATAAAGTTATAATTTCAAAGACCCCCAGCCTGCGGCGATTATTCAGAGAGTAACGTTATATATTGACGTTTTGAGTTGCAGACCGCAGTTATAAAGGAATTGTCAAGGTCGGTAAGCTTATATCCGTTACGGTAGATAAGCACATCCTTATAAACCTTTTCATTATCGGAGCATTGTCTTTCGATCAAGCCGTATTTAGTATACAAATCTTCCGGTATGGGAGAGACCCACATAAAGGTTGTCGGCACGGTCTGTAGGAGTCTGAACTGACTTCCCCGCTCAAAAATATAAATATGCTTATCAACATATTTGGAAAGCTCCTCTTTTTTAACATCTATAAGCGGTAGTGACGGAACATACGGGTCAGCATGGGTTATCTCAATAAACGGAGCCAGGTCTTTACTGCGAATCTCTTTCTTTGCGGCAAGCGGGTGATTTTCCGACATCAGCAGCACATACTTAAAATCTGTAATAATCTCGGCATTAAGATGCTTTTCCTCAAACATCGACTTAAAGTAACGCTCAAAGGTTGTCTGATAGCGTACTATCCCTAAATTATATTCACCTTTAATGACATTATTAATGGTACGCGAGGAATTGGTTTCCTTGTAAAAAATATCTGCGGGAATATCGGTTTTAATGCTTTTGGCAAACTCGGCGAAGGCATATGAAATATAACTGGCGCGAGGCACACAGACAGAGAAGTTTTGTTTCGGCTTTCTGCCGTTTTTATACATCTCCTCAACCTCGTCCACCTGATTTATAATTCGTTTTGCATACTGCAAAAACTCCTCGCCCTCGGGGGTGACGGTAATCCCCTTTGAGGTACGGTTAAATATGGTTATATTAAGATTTTCCTCTAATTCCTTTATTGCCCTTGACAAATTGGGCTGACCCATATACAGGTTTTCCGCCGCACGGCTTATGGATTTGGTGTTGGCAATTTCCACCGCATATTTCAAATGCAGAATATTCACATCATCGCCCCATTATTATGTTTTTGGCAGAATTTTACTACTTTAATATTTTAACGCTTTAAAGCGATTTTGTCAATATTATTATATCACTGAAAATTTTTTATAAGAATACCGCCGGACGCTGTATGCCCGACGGTATAATAGTATTTCCCGTTTTATGAAAGAAAAATCTGAACCCAGTAATAAACTCCGTTCTTTACGGTTACACCGATTACGATTTCTTTGAAAGTATCAGAAAGAATGGCCTCTTTATGGCCTTCTGTGGAACTCATCCAGCTATCCATAACAGCCTGTGGGTTTTTCTGACCGCTTGCAATATTTTCTCCTGCTGTATTATAAATTATATTGTTTTCACTTAATACAGTAAAACACAAATCGCCGTCCGGTCTGGTGTGTTCAAATTTTTCAGTTAATTCTTCCGCACGTATATCGGCGCATATTTGCGCGTCCTCGCGATATACAAGAGGTTCAAGTCCGACTTTTCCTCTTTCCTCGTTTACAAGCCTAAACACTTCTTTTTGAAGTGCATCATAATCCGGAGTCAGCATTGCAATCTGCTCAGTCTCTTTTTCTTTGCAGACCGTGCAGGTGCGCTCTCTTTCACCCTCGCTCGCAGTTGTAGCCTCAGTTACGGTTTTCCATTCGCCCCAGGAATGTCCTTTTTTCGGTACATAGCTGTCGATTTTGGTTTCGCCGCATTCGACGCACTTATAAAAGGTATATCCGTCCTCTGTGCAGGTAGGCGCTACACGTTCAACCTTGAAAGAATGAAGATGCGACGCAGTGCTTGTAACCGGGGGCTTACTCGGCTTTGAAGAATTAACCGAGCTTGTTTGACTGCTCTGCGTAGGCTCAGTACTGCTCACATCAGAAGTAACAGTATCATCCGAGCTTACGTTGCTGTGAGTTGTATCCTCTCCGCCCGGAATTACGGGAGAGCTTGAATAATCCTCCCTATTCTTACAGCCGGCAAACGATATTGAAAAAATCAAAAATAAAATCAAAAACGATATGTGTTTTTTCAAAAACATACGCGTTCCTTTCGTATAACTTTTATATGCCTTATTATATTCCAAAATATACGTTTTGTCAATCGGATAAATTTAGGGACTGCTTTTTACGGCAGTCCCCCCTATCAAAAACTATATTTTATTTTGAATATTTTTTACGCGGAACATAAGATGTATGCAGGTCGTGATGCGCCTTGTGACCGCCGAAGCCGTCGTACCACTCGCTGTAAAGCGTCTTGATAACAGGAGATTCATGCGACTTTCTTATCGGCATTGAAGCGTCCTGATCATAAAGAGCCTTAGCGCGCTTAGCCTTTAAGTCAACGGTGTCTCTTACGTACTGGGGCTGAATCGGCTGACCGCCGCCGTTTACGCAGCCGCCCGGACAACCCATTATCTCAACAAAGGTCCAGCCGTTAGGATTGCCGTTCTTCATCATATCCATTACGCACTTAGCGGCAGCCGCGCCCGAAGCAACGGCGACCTTAATATCAGAGCCGTTAATATTGACGGTAGCCTCCTTAAGACCCTGCGTGCCGCGAACGGCGGTGAAGTCAACATCGGTGTTATCCTTGCCTGTAAGCCAGTCATTAGCGGTTCTGAGCGCCGCCTCCATAACGCCGCCGGTAGCGCCGAAGATTACAGCGGCGCCGGTGTCCTCACCGAGCGGATTATCAAATTCCTCGTCGGGCAGCCATTCAAAGTGCATACCCGCGCGCATAATCATACGCGAAAGCTCACGTGTGGTAATTGCAATATCTACGTCGGGTACGCCCGCCGCGCTCTGGTCGTCTCTGCCAATCTCGAACTTCTTAGCGGTACAGGGCATAACCGAAACAGAAACTATGTCCTTGGGGTCAATGCCCGCCTTCTCGGCGTAATATGTCTTAATTACCGCGCCCGCCATCTGCTGGGGAGACTTGCAGGTGGAAAGATGCTTAAGCATATCGGGATAGTAGAACTCGCAGAACTTAACCCAGCCGGGTGAGCAGGAGGTGATCATCGGCAGAGTTCCGCCGTTCTTAA
>JAEDNG010000025.1 GCA_016302625.1 Clostridiaceae bacterium | reverse complement strand
AATGAAAGGAATAATTTTAAAGGCGCTATCAGGCTTTTATTATGTTTCCGACGGTGAGAAAACCTATGAATGTAAGGCAAGGGGAAGCTTCCGCAAAAGCGGAGTTTCCCCTTTGGTCGGAGATACGGCGGAATTTGAACCGTCGGCGGACGGCAGCGGTGTGATTACCGAGGTGCTTCCACGCAAAAACCGACTTTTCAGACCGCCTGTCGCTAACATAGACAAGCTGTTTATTGTATCCTCCTTTGAAAATCCGTCGCCGAACGCATATCTCATTGATAAAATCACCGCGATTGCGGAGTATAACTCAATCGAGCCGATAATCGTGTTCAACAAATGTGATATGGGCGATTTTTCCGATTGGGAGAGCGTTTACCGTAAATCGGGCTTTAAAACCTATACCGTTTCCGCTTTGACGGGAGAGGGAACCGACGCGCTTTGCAAAGAAATGCAAAACTGCGTTTGCGCCTTTACGGGAAACTCAGGGGTCGGGAAATCAAGTCTGTTAAATCTTTTATTCGGCGATTTAAAGCTTGAAACCGGCGACGTCAGCGAAAAACTCGGCAGAGGGCGGCATACCACAAGGCACACCGAGCTTTTTAAATCTCCGTTCGGCGGTTTTGCCGCAGATACGCCCGGTTTTTCCTCAATCGAATATGACAGCACGGATTACGGCTTTAAGGAAAACCTTATTTCGTGCTTTAAGGATTTAAGTGAATATTCCAACGGTTGTAAATTCACTACATGTACCCACACCTGCGAAAAGGGCTGCGCGGTAATTGAGGCGGCAAACAGGGGCGAATTACCTAAAAGCCGTCATAACTCATATAAGGAATTATTTAATGAATTAAAAGATTTAAGGCCCTGGAACGCACAAAAACGCAAATAAATGTAACATTTTTAAGCTTTCTCTATATACTGGTATTGTAAGTAAGGTAAGTGTTCGGAGGGAAAGCTTTATGAGACGAAGACGGTTTAACTGCAATAAGGGCGTTATGGGGCTCGCCTTTGCCTTTGGACTTCTGATCAGCTGCTTTTGTCCTCCGAAATTTCTGGTCGCCGTACTTGCAATCTGGGTGATTATACTCGGATTTTCCTGCCGGCGGTGCTAAGCTTTACGATTATATATCAGGGGGAAAGATTATGAAGGTTGTATTGATTAAAAGTCCGAAATTCTTAAGCGGTATTCTTAGAATGATTTTCGGAATAAAAAAACAGAGCATGTAACATGCCTATATTTCTGTGAAAACAGTTACTTAACAAAAGAACGGTTAAGATGAGATGATTTCTTGTCTTAACCGTTCTTTTCTTGTGTCTCAAACTTCAATCTGACACAATATATATGATATATCTGATTTTTATAAAAAAAAATTATGTAAACTGAAAAAAAGTCTTGATTTTTGCGTTTTTAAGCCTTATAATACATTCATAGTGGTTTAAAGTGGAGTAAAAAACCACTAAAATGTATTAAAGTGGAGCGAAAGAGGTGAAAATCATGCTTTTCGGAGGCTACCAACACAACATTGATAAGAAGGGCAGGGTTTTCATTCCTGCAAAGCTCCGCGAGGAATTGGGTACAAGCTTTATGATATGCCGCGGAATTTACGGAAAGCGCTGTCTTTGCGTTTATTCGACCGCGGAATGGGACAAGCTTGTTGAAAAGATAGGCACTCTGCCGAGCACCAAATCAAGTGCGGTAAAGCGCTTTTTATACGACGGCGCGTTTAACGTTGATTTCGATTCGCAGGGCAGAATACTTATTCCTCCTGTGCTTCGCGAATACGCCGAGCTTGACGGCGAAGCGCATATAATCGGCATGGACACCAATCTTGAAATCTGGAATACCGAGCTTTGGAAAGAGGAGAACGCCAAATACACGCCCGAATCCATCGCCTCAATTATGGAAGAGCTTAACTTCTGATGGAATTTATACACAAGTCTGTGCTGCTTGAGGAAACGATAGCGGCGCTTGATATTAAACCGGACGGCGTTTACGTCGACGGTACCGCCGGCGGTGCCGGGCACTCGTCGGAAATAGCGAAAAGACTGAAAGGCGGCTTGCTTATAGCGCTTGACCGCGACCCCGACGCGGTTAAAATTGCGTCCGAAAGGCTTAAAGGTTATCCCGCAAAGGTGATAGAAAGCAATTTCAGCCGTATGGACGAGGTTTTAAAAAACGAGGGAATAGCGGGTGTTGACGGAATTTTGCTTGACCTCGGCGTTTCGTCCTTTCAGCTTGACAGCGCCGAACGCGGCTTTTCCTTCCATAAGGACGCGCCGCTTGACATGAGAATGAGCAAAAGCGGTTTATCCGCCGCCGATATTGTAAATAACTATTCCGTAGAACAGCTTGAGCGTATACTAAGGGATTTCGGCGAGGAAAAATTCGCTTTCAGAATTGCAAACCGAATAGCACTGGAACGCGAAAAGCGGCCGATAGAAACCACAAAGCAGTTAGCCGATATAATTTCATCGGCAGTGCCCGCAAAGGCGAGAAGGGACGGACATCCGGCACGAAAATCCTTTCAGGCGATACGCATTGCCGTAAACGGAGAGCTTGACAGCCTGTCCGAGGCTCTAAGCAAGGCCTTTGACCTTCTTAACAAGAACGGGGTGCTGGCTGTAATTACCTTCCATTCGCTTGAGGACAGAATGGTAAAGCTTAAGTTTAAAGAATACTGCACCGGCTGCACATGTCCGCCCGATTTTCCGGTCTGTGTGTGCGGAAAAACTCCGGCGGGACGAATGTATTCGCGAAAGCCTATCGAGCCGTCCGCAGAGGAATTAGAAGCAAACCCACGCAGCAGAAGTGCAAAGCTGAGAGTGATAATTAAAAACTGACAGGGAGAAAAGCAATGAACAACATCAAGTATTATAACGATTCGCTGGCGTATGACTTTGAAATGTTTATGCCGAAAACCGCAGAGACCGAAAAGCGCGATAATATTGTTGTAATGCCGAAAACCGCCGAGCGCTCAAAAAAGCGCACACGCGCGGCGGCTAAAAGTTTATCGGCTCCGGTAACGCTTATTATGGCGGCGGTCTTTATTTTAGCGGGACTTTGCGGCAATATCGCGCTTCGGCTTAAAATAAACGAGGTTAATTCCGAGATAAACGACGTTAAGGCGGCTATAACAGAGCTTGACAGCGAAAAGACAGGCCTTGAGGTTGAAATGCAGCGCAGAATTTCCTATGCCAACTTAGAGCTTGAGGCAACTCAGCTCGGCATGAGAAAAATGGAAAAAAGCAACGTTACTTATATAAGAGTAAACGATAAGGATAAGGCGGTAAAGGCTGACGGAAGCGTTGTTACCGCCGAGTAATAATGGTACAAGCGTAAATAATATAATATCAGTGTGGCTTTAGCCTTGCTGTAATAAGAAATACGAGAGTTGTTTTGCCGACTCTCGTTTTCGGATAAATAGGAGTTTTAACTTTTTTGTCGAAAAGGAGGAAGCGATGTGTCAGTAAAGCCGGGAAAAATGATGGCAACAAGGATAGTTGTAGTGATGATGGTACTCATATTGTCACTCTCGCTGGTTTCCGCGGCAAGCCTTGTTAATATTATGATTATCAAGGGCGAGGAATATCAGAACGACGCGTCCGAACAGCAGCTTTACGACAGTCTTGTGACCGCTCCGCGCGGCGATATATACGACCGCAATATGCAGATATTGGCGCAAAGCTCTCCTGCCTGGACGGTTTACATAACTCCAAACGGCATTAAAAAGCTCAAAGAGGATAAACAGGAAGAGGTACGAAAAAAGATAGCAGAGGGACTTGCCGAAATCCTCGATATGGATTACGACAAAATTTACGAATATACAGGTAAAAAATCCTACTATGTAATAGTTAAGAAAAAAATTGAAAAAGATACAGCCGACAAGGTTCGTCAGTTTATACTTGATAATAAGGACTTAGGTCTTGTAAAATATATAGGTCTTGACGAAACGACAAAGCGGTATTATCCAAACGGGCATTTAGCCTCGGTGGTGTTAGGCTTTGTCGGCTCTGACGACCAGGGACTTTCGGGCATTGAAAGCTATTACGATAATGACCTTACAGGTATTGCGGGACGCGTCGTCGCCGCGAAAAACGCAGCGGGAACCGATATGCCGTTTTCCTATGAAAAGGTTGAGGAGGCGACAAAGGGGAAATCTCTTGTTTTAACCCTTGACTCATATGTTCAGTACACCGCCGAAAAATATTTAGAGGCGGCGATTGAGGAAAATTTAATCGCCGAACGCGGCGCGGCTATGGTCATGAACGTAAATACCGGTGCGATACTCGCCATGGCGGTAAAGGGCGACTTTGACCCTAACGAGCCGTTTACACTTTCTGCGGCCGATCAGGCGCAGGTCGACGCGGTCACGGACGAAGAGGAAAAGTCAAAGCTTAAAAGCGATTTGCTCAACCGCCAGTGGCGCAACAAAGCGGTTTCGGACACCTACGAGCCGGGTTCGGTTTTCAAGGTGGTTACGGCGTCGATTGCGCTTGAAGAAAATCTGGTTAATAAAAATTCAAGCTTTTTCTGCAACGGTTCCGCAACAGTAGCGGGACAGCATTATAAATGCCATAAAACCACAGGACACGGGTCGCAGCATTTAATGCAGGCAATATCAAATTCCTGCAATCCGGCATTTATAACGATAGGTCAGTTAGTAGGGGTACAAACATTTTCAAAGTATTTCAAAGCGTTCGGATTTACCGAAAAAACCGGAATAGATTTGCCGGGCGAGGCTGATTCAACCTACCATAAGGAAGAAAAAATGGGTCCTGTCGAGCTTGCGTCATCATCCTTCGGTCAGACCTTCAACGTAACTCCCATGCAGCTTATCTGCGCGGTGTCTGCGGCGGTAAACGGTGGATATCTCGTTCAGCCGCATATCGTTGAAAAAAAGCTTGACGAAAACGGCAAGGTTGCGGAGACCGCCGCCACCTCATACAAGCGGCAGGTAATATCCGAAACTACCTCCGCGACAATGCGTGAGCTTTTACAGTTTGTATCGGAGAACGGCGCTAAAAACTCGCTTGTTGCGGGATACAATATCGGCGCTAAGACCGGAACCTCGCAAAAGGTTTCAAAAATACTTCAGACGGGCGATAAACGCCTTTACATCGGCTCCTGCGCGACGGTGGCACCGATTGAAAATCCGGAAATCGCGGTTTTTGTAATGCTTGACGAGCCTAAGGGTGAAAAATATTACGGCGGCGCGATTTCCGCTCCTGTAAACTCTCAGATAATGGGGGATATACTTCCGTATCTCGGTTATGAACCGAGCTACACCGAGGAGGAGCTTAAAAAGCTTGCGATTACCGTGCCCGACGCTGTCGGCGCAACTGTTGCGGACGCAAAGGGTAAGGTCACGGCGGCTAAGCTTGAATATAAGGTGATAGGCTCGGGTGAAACGGTGCTTCGTCAGCTTCCCGAATCGGGCAGCAAGGTTATTTCGGGCGGCGTTGTAATCCTCTATACCGAGGAGGGCGAGGCTCAAAAGGTTACGGTGCCGAATTTTATAGGTTTAAGCGCGACAGAGGTAAATTCCGTCGCCGCTAAAGCGGGAATCAACATAGAATTTTCAGGCAACACAACCACCGGAGGTCTTAAATCGTATAAGCAAAGCATCGAGGCGGGACAGTCGGTTGACGCGGGAACCGTAGTGACCGTTTATTTCAGGGACGATAATGTTGCCGACAGATAATAAAGGAGAAAAAATGAAGCTTAATAATTTAATCGAGACAAACGAAAAATTAAAGGACACCGAAATTACCGGTATTACCTGCGATTCAAGGCAGGTAAAGCCGGGGTATGCCTTTGTATGCATTGTCGGCGCAAAATCCGACGGACACGACTTTGCCGCTAAGGCAGTAGAATCGGGCGCGGCGGTTATAGTAGTCGAGCGCGATTTGGGACTTAACAATCAGATAATCGTTCCCGATACCCACGCGGCATACGCGGACATGTGCGCTAAGTGGTTCGGCAATCCCGCCGACAGCTTAAAGCTTTTGGGAGTAACCGGTACTAACGGCAAAACCTCGGTTACCTATATGCTTAAAAAAGTACTTGAAAAGGCAGGCTACAAGGTTGGTTTAATAGGTACTATACAGAACATGATAGGTGACGAGGTCATCGCGGCGCATAACACCACTCCGAACGCGTATGAGTTAAATTCACTTTTCGCGCTTATGAAGGCGGAGGGCTGTACCTATGTCATAATGGAGGTTTCCTCCCACGCGCTCGACCAGTCAAGAGTGTATAAGCTTAACTTTGAAGCCGCAATGTTTACAAACCTCACCCAAGACCATCTTGACTACCACATTACAATGGAAAACTATCTCGCGGCTAAGAAAAAGCTTTTCCGTATGTGCAAAACCGCCGTTATCAACAGCGACGACAGCTATTCTGAAAAGCTTATTGACGGACTTGACTGCAAAATAGTGACATATTCGACCGGCGACGGTTCGACCTACAGCGCTAAGGGGATTAATTACCGCCCCGCAAGCGTGGAGTACGAATTTGTAAGCGACAGCGAAATCGCCCACATAAAGGTAAACACAGGCGGCAGCTTTACGGTTTACAACTCAATGTGCGCCGCCGCCTGCGCGGTGGAGATAGGTATACCGCTTAATGTTGTTTCCGAGGCGCTTGCCGAGCTTCACGGCGTAAAGGGCAGGGCAGAGGCTGTTCCGACCGACAGGGATTTCACCGTTATAATCGATTACGCACACACACCCGACGGTCTTAAAAATATTCTTTCCACCTTCCGCGAGTGCAAAAAGAACCGCCTTATAGCGGTGTTCGGCTGCGGCGGCGACAGGGATAAAACCAAGCGTCCGATAATGGGCAGCATTGCGGAGCGTTTCGCCGATTACGTTATCGTTACAAGCGACAATCCGAGAACCGAAAACCCGCGCGCCATTATCGATGATATACTTGAGGGTATGAAAGGCTCCTCCACTCCTTATAAGGTGATCGAAAACCGTATCGAAGCGATAAAATTTGCTGTTTCAATTGCGCAAAAAGATGATATAATAGTACTTGCGGGTAAGGGTCATGAGACATATCAGATCTTAAATACCGGAACAATTCATCTTGATGAGCGCGAGGTTGTCGCCGAAGCGCTAAAGGAGAGAAAGTAAAAAATGAAAGATTTTACACCTGTAATCGCCGCGGCGGTTGCCTTTGCGGTGACGGCGGGACTCGGATATTTGGTAATTCCGTATTTAAAACGGCTTAAATTCGGGCAGACTATATTAGACATAGGCCCTAAATGGCACAAGGATAAGCAGGGGACTCCGACAATGGGCGGAGTTATGATAATCGGAGGAGTGCTTTTCTCGCTTTGCATAGCTTATGCTTATTCGGCGGTTGTCAAGGGGCGTTTTGCGGCCGAAATGCACGATTCCTACCGTCTTTCAGTTCTGCTTTCGGGTATAGTCATGGCGCTTTGCATGTCGGCTATCGGCTTTATGGACGACTATATCAAGGTTGTAAAAAAACGCAATCTCGGACTTACCGCAAGGCAGAAAACCTTTTTACAGCTGTTAGTTTCCGCGGCGTATCTCGCGTCGCTCGCGCTTTCGGGCATGGATACGACAACTATTCCGTTTATTGGCGACATTGATATTACAAGCGGCTTAGGGCTTCTTTTCTGGCCGATTGCCTTAATGTTTATTTACGGCTTTACAAACGCGGTTAACCTGACCGACGGTATTGACGGACTGGCAAGCACGGTAACACTGGTTGTCGCCTGCGCCTTTATGTTAGCATCGGGATTTTTATACAACATGGGCATAAACGCCATGTCGGCGGCTTTGGCGGGCGCATGCGTCGGGTTTATACTCTGGAACGCAAAGCCGGCTAAGGTGTTTATGGGAGATACCGGCTCTATGTTTTTGGGCGGTATGGTAGTCGCAATATCATTCGGAACGGGGCGGCCTGTTTTACTGCTTTTCGCGGGAATAACCTATTTTCTCGAAGCGCTTTCGGATATATTGCAGGTCGCCTATTATAAAAAGACAAAAAAGCGTCTGTTTAAAATGGCGCCGCTTCACCACCATTTTGAGATGTGCGGCTGGTCGGAGCAGAAAATCGTTTTGGTATTCTCAGGCTTTACGGTTATAGGCTGTACGATAGCGCTGCTGCCGATAATTTTTAATTTTTAAAATTTTTTAAGGAGGGAAAAGCATGGCAAAAAGAAAGAAAAGCGAGACTATACTCGGCAAGCTTGACATAACCTTTTTGTCTTTCGTGCTGATTTTGCTTACTATCGGTCTTGTCATGCTTTTCTCCGCAAGCTACGCTTATTCCTACGAGCATTACGGAAACAGCTATAAATTTATTACCCGTCAGGCGGCTTTTGCGTTTGCCGGAGTCGTCGTTATGCTTGTGGTTTCAAGAATAGATTACCATATATGGCGCAAATTCGCATGGGTGGTTTATCTGCTTTCTGTCGCAATGCTGGCGGTACTGCTTATTCTTCCGCCGATGGTCGAGGGAAAGGACGTCAGACGCTGGATTGTTATAGGGCCTGTTAATTTTCAGCCGTCCGAGATTGCAAAGTTTGCAATTATTTTGCTTTTTTCCTCGCTGATCGCGGCAAATCATAAGCAGATGAAAAGCTTTAAATTCATCGCTTTTCTTGTTTTGCTTTTGGGGCTTACCTGCGGACTTGTCGTAATGGAGCCGCATCTTTCGGCAACCGTGCTTATTTTCGCAATCGGAATTGTGCTCTTAATTGTCGGGGGACTGCCCAAACGCTATATTTTAGGCGGAATCGGCGCGGGCGTCGGACTTGGCGTTTTAGCGGTCGTTACAGGTGTTATCGGATACGGCTCCGACCGAATAAAGTACTGGCTTGACCCATGGGCGGACGCGAAGGGACTCGGATTTCAGACAATCCAGTCGCTTTTGGCTATCGGCTCGGGCGGTATTTTGGGGCGCGGAATAGGTCAGTCGAGACAGAAATACCTTTGGCTGCCCGAACCCCATAACGATTTTATTTTCGCGATAGTCTGCGAGGAATTGGGACTTATCGGCGCGCTTATTATAATACTTCTTTTCTGTCTGCTTGTTTGGCGCGGCTTTACTATCGCCATGCGCGCGCAGGATAAATTCGGTTCGCTTTTAGCTTTGGGTCTTACCTTTCAGGTTGGACTTCAGGCAATGCTTAATATATGGGTTGTAACCAACACGATACCGAATACC
>JAEDNG010000024.1 GCA_016302625.1 Clostridiaceae bacterium | reverse complement strand
GCTTAATTCCGCCGTCCTCCGCCGCGCCGATATATTTTGAAACCAAATCAAGCTGGGTCACCGGAACATAAAGCACGTCGCTTTTCGCGTATTTAATTTTGATATAATCCTTTGTTACTCCGTCGTTTGTTATGCGGTTTATGCCGTCAAAAATTCCAATTCCGTGCGACTCATGAACGACGTAATCTCCTCGCCTTAGCTCATCAAGAGAGCCTATTTCCTTTGCGTTTTTGGGCCTTGATTTGCGTTTTTTACTCTCCGACGCGATATGTCGGTGGGTTATAAGCATAAACCTTTCCGACGGTATTTCAAAGCCGCCCGACAGTCCGCCGACGGTTACCGTAACGCCTGACGGCACAAAATCATGGGTTTCACAAAAGCGGCTGTTTATGCCCTTTTCGTTAAGTTCGGTATTAAGTACCCTCGCCGCGCGCGCTTCACCGGCGAGTATTACAACCGCGCCGTTCATATCAAGAGTATATGAAATATCCTCAAGCAAAACCTGTATATCCCCGCCCCACGCGGTTGAGCGCTTGTAATTAAAATTAATTATGTCCTTCGGTTTTAATTCATAGGAAGTGCGCGGAAAGTTTTCCATGATAACCGCGCCCGGAACACAGCTTAAAAAGTCGGTTTTATCAAGCCAAAGACGGGCGGTTTCAGCAGTCAAATACCCCTCTTCAAGATAATTTTCGGTATCCGCCGCCTGTTGAACCGACATAGATTTAAAGCGCTCGGATATATTACCGCTTTCGCTGACTGTTAAGAGTGCGTCGCTTACATAGTCAAAAATTGTTGCACCGCCCTCGTAGATTAGCGGAAGATATCTGTCAGGTGAAATTTGTATACCGCTTTCGAGCGCGTCAATATCCCTTGATATAACGGTTTTCTGATTGTCGGTAAGCTTTTTTGATAATAGATTTTTAAGCTTAACAGCCAATGTTTCAGGGTTAAAAAGCACCTCGCAGGCGGGGGTGATTTGGATTTTTTCGGCATTTTCAGTCCTGCGCTGAGTTTCCGTGTCGAAATATGAAATATTATCAATTTCGTCGCCCCAGAATTCAATTCTGCAGGGCTGTGCGGAATTTATCGGAAACACATCGAAAATTCCGCCGCGGACGGAAAACTGCCCCGCTCCCTCGCAAAGCTCGCTTCTTTGGTAGCCTGCGCCGACAAGACGGTCTGCAAGCTCCGATAAAGCCAAGCTGTCTCCGGTTTTTAAGGTAAACCTTGCCCGGCTTAAAGCTTCGGGCGGAACGGTATACTGCACCGCCGCGTCTAACGATACCGTAAGCATGTCAAAATCCCCGTCCAAAAGCTTAGACAGGGTATCGGTTCTTTTATGCTCATATTCCTTTGAATATCCGGAAAGCGGCCCTATGCAGTAATCCCTCGACGGAAAGTTAAGACAGTTTAGTCCCAAAGCGGAAATATCGTCCTTAAGCTCGTTCGCCGTCGCCTCGTCATGGGTTATAATTACGGCTTTGCGCCCCGTATGCTCATAAAGCGCCGCGGACAGTACCGCCTTGTGAATAAGCGAGAGCCCCGTACAGACAAGCGGCAAACGCTCCTTTTGTACCGATTGCAAAAGACCGTTGTAATCCGAATCGTTTTTAAGTATTTCGTTTATAAATTTCATGTCAGTTATTGTATTTATTCATGGCGGAGTCAATTCCTCCTGTTATAATCTCCTTTGCCGCCTGTGCAGCTTTATCGAGCGCTTTGTCGAGCTCCGACATCTGCTCCGACGGAATTTTTCCGAGCACCCAGTCCTTTAAGTCGTAATCGCGGTTCTGTCTCTCCCCAACCCCGATTTTAATACGCATAATCTCATCGGTGCCCAAAAGCTCGATTATATCCTTAATTCCGTTGTGTCCGCCGTGGCTTCCCTTTCTGCGCATACGGATTTTTCCAACGTCAAGCGAAATATCGTCGAACATTATAATAATGCGGTCGGTCGGAATTTTATAAAAATTCACAAGTCCCGAAACAGCGCTGCCCGAATTGTTCATATAAGTCTGGGGTTTCATGAGCAAAACGCGGTTTTCCCCTATTTTAAATTCGCCGTAAACCGCGTCAAATTTGCGTTTATTAAACTGAACTCCGTATTTTTCCGCTATTCTGTCCGCCGCCATAAAGCCGGCGTTGTGCCGCGTTTTTTCATACTGAAGTCCCGGATTGCCGAGCCCAGCGACAAGCCAGAAATCCGCTTTGTTCTTTCCGAATATCATTTTATCTCACCTTAGTATATATTACCATAAACCTCTGTTTTTTTCAAGAAAAGATACATTTAATTCAGAAATTATGAGCAAACCTCGGTGTAACAGTGTACCTATTTACGCATAAAATGTTTTAAGAGGTGGTTTTATGGACAGAGATTTAATTGAAAAATATAAAAACGAGCTAATGAAAATGTATAGTGCGCACGCAGACACAAGAGCGCGTTACACCGCCGCCCCCGCTGTACCTGACAGTGAAAACCCAAAGGTGCAAACTCCGCCGACCGACGCGACACAGCCGGGTTTTTACGTCCCGGGAGAGCCGAGCAAGGGCGACGACGCGTCGGACGTAAACGGCAGACTTGTAGCGATTGTAACGGCAATCTCATATCTCTACCCTGTTCCTGACGCTAAGGTTACAATCTTTACGGGGTCTTACGAGAATATGCAGGTAGTCGCGACCGACACGACCAATGAAAGCGGAAGAACAAGGATATTTGAGATACCTGCTCCCCCAAGAGAGCTTTCAATGCAGTCGGGTTCTACCGAACAGCCTTATTCGCTTTATAACATGCTTATAGAAGCTGACGGCTTTATAAGCAATCTTCATCTTAACATACCGGTTTTCAGAGGGGTGACATCGCTTCAGCGGAGCAATCTTTTGCCGGTTTCCGCCGCGGGCAATATCGACGGGCCTATTATTTACAACGAGTCCTCGTCATTCAATCTTTAAGGAGGCGAAAATATGCCTACAGTAATCCAGCCTGTAATTCCCGAAACCGTGACGGTGCATTTAGGACCTCCCGGTTCAAACGCGCAGAACATTACCGTACCTTTTGTTGACTACATCAAAAACGTCGCGTCGAGCGAAATTTACCCGACATGGCCCGAAAGCGCGCTTAGAGCCAACATTTACGCGATAATTTCCTTTGTGCTTAACCGAATTTACACCGAGTGGTATCCGTCGCGCGGGTATGATTTTGACATAACCAATACCACCCAGTACGACCAGGCGTTTGTGCCTGACCGTGATATATTCCAGAACATAAGCGATATCGTGGACGATATTTTTGACGAATATGTAGTCCGTCAGGGCAGTATTCAGCCCCTGTTTACCGCCTTTTGCAACGGCACAACCTCGACCTGCAAGGGCATGTCGCAATGGGGAACGGTTTCGCTTGCCGAGCAGGGACTTACTCCCTTTGAAATTTTACAGTATTATTACGGCGATGACATCGGAATACTGACAGATACCCCCGTTATGTCGGTCGGAGAGTCCTATCCGGGAACACCGCTAAGACTCGGCGACGCGTCAAACGAGGTTAAAATTATTCAGACCGAGCTTAACCGAATAGGAGAAAACTATCCCGCGATACCGAAAATTCAGGTGGAAAACGGGCTTTTCGGCAGTGACACCGAAGCCGCAGTCAGAGCCTTTCAGCAAATATTTTCTCTGCCCGAAACGGGAACGGTGGATAAGGCGACATGGTACGCCATTAAGCGCTATTACAGCGGCGTTAAGCAATTAGCCGAGCTTACCTCCGAGGGAGTGACAATAGAGGAAGCCACAATTCCTTATAATCAAACCGGTCTTTTCCCGGGTATGCAGGGCGACGAAATCAGAACTCTGCAATACTATCTTGACATAATAGCCTACTTTAATCCCGCGCTGTCGCTTATTCCGATAACCGGAGTTTACGATGAGGCAACCGTGCAGGCGGTCGAGAATTTCCAGCGCTTTTACGGTCTGCCCATAACCGGAAACATAGACGAAGATACATGGAACACGATATTTAAGATTTACAGGGACACCGCCGCCTCACTGCCCGAGGGGTACGAGGGAAACCGCGCGAAAATTTATCCCGGCTATGTTTTAAGCGAGGGAATGAGAAATGACGATGTTAAGGATTTGCAGACGTATCTCTCCTACATCGGAAGTATTTACCCCGAAATCCCCGAAATTCCGGTCACCGGATATTTCGGCCCGCAAACCAGAGACGCGGTTTACACATTTCAGCGCCTTTTCGGTCTGCCGATAAGCGGTCTTGTCGGGCATAGCACTTGGTACAGAATAGCCGAGGAATACAACGCTCTAAGGGGCGAGGATTACGGCGATTTAGGAATATAAAAGTTTTGCTATATTCCCTCCAAATTAAACGGAGGGATATATTTTTTATCCGAGCTTTCGCGCTCTTGAATATATACGTTTTCAAAGCCCGTGGAACAAATGTAGGAGAGCACTTTGTCATATTCCCGCTTTGTCACCCTGCGGTTAATTATCGGCATATTTTCCGCTCTGCCTAAAGGCGTATACTGGCTCATAATGCTGAAATAAGCGTTAGGCGTGTTTTCCCTTACCCAGTCGAATACCTTAATCGCTTCATTGGTGCCCTGCGGGAGAAGCAGATGACGTACAATAAGTCCTTTCTGCATAATTCCGTCTTTAAATTCGCAGACAGGCTGATATGTATAACACTCCTGTATCGCCGACACCGCATATTCGGGATAATTTTCCGCACCCGAATAAAGCCTTGCACGCTCACATGAGAGATACTTTAAATCCATAAGGAATATATCAATATAACCCTTAAGCGCCCTTATTACCTCTACGGTATCATAGCCGCCGGAATTGTAAACAACAGGTATTTTCGGCTTGTAAATATCAAGCGCGCGTATTATCGCGGGCACAAATTGCGTTGGAGTTACAAGATTTATATTGTGCGCGCCTTTTTCCTCTAATTCCTTAAAAATATCGGCTAACCTTTGATAGCTTATCTGTTTTCCGAAGCCGTCGTGGGAAATATCATAATTCTGACAAAAGGCGCAGTCGAGCGTACAGCCGCTGAAAAACACAGTTCCCGAACCGTTTTTACCGCTTATGCACGGCTCCTCCCAAAAATGCAAAGCAGCCCTTGCTACTTTCGGTAACAAAGGCATTTTGCAAAAACCGTTTACATTTTGTTCGTTTGTGCGCTCGGCATTACACCTTCTCGGACACAGACTGCATTTCATTTTGCTTTTTCTCCGTTTTAGGCTTTAATTCCGTTATTCTTTTGCGGACAATCAAATCGTCATAGGTCTTTTTAAAGGTAACTCTTCCGCTAAAGCGCCTGTGACATTCCTTACATTCAAATTTTGCCGTAAACCACCGGTTGCGGTAGTGCCACTTCGTTATACGCTTTGCCTTTTCCCCGCATTTGTCGCATAAAAACCGCAAATCGTCTTTATTTATACGCTCGTCGTTTATATCCGAAATATTATACGGCTTAAAGCGCAGTCTTTTATAAAATTCGGGGTCGGCGGTGTTGCGTATCAAGGCAGAAAAACGCTCTGCATTGTAGCATTTTTTAAGCAGTGCCACGCTTAACAGGCTGTCGTCCTTAGCGGTGTGAAGCTCAAAGCTGTCGGTTTTAACACCTAAAAGCTCGGCCGCCAAGGAAAGGGAAACCTGATTTTTGTCCTCATAGCCGCCGCGCCTTAGCTCGCCCTGAACAAATTTCTGCAAATCAAGATATTTTTCAATCGCAAACTTCCTGCCGCCGCTAAGCAAACATTCCTCGTTTTCCTTTATGGAATAAAGGTCGGAATCGCTCCAGGTCATGGTGACGGTGTTATTTCCCGCCCACGCGTTATATCGGTCAACCGCGGTATCAAAGGGAA
The DNA here is from genome assembly GCA_016302625.1 of Clostridiaceae bacterium. Lineage (GTDB taxonomy): Bacteria > Bacillota > Clostridia > Oscillospirales > Acutalibacteraceae > UBA737. The sequence goes on along the minus strand of JAEDNG010000024.1, from coordinate 3,483 downwards.
CCCCCGTAAGCATTTTTTGGGTAGTTATTCCGGTTAAAGCCGCAAAGCGACCGGTCACTTTCTTTGAAATCGCGGATTTAACCGTTTCCTCAAAGGTATCGGTTATATTAAAAGCCTCGTCCAGCTTAACTGCGCCGATTTGCAGAATTTGATTTATAAACCGCTTGTGCTTTGTCGAATATGCGCTGTCCCACTCCAAATCAAGAATTATATAATTCATTATTTACGTCTCGACTCGGCTTTCATGCGTTCTTCCTTGCCTAAGATACGCTTGCGAAGCCTTATGTTGTGCGGCGTTATTTCCACAAGCTCATCTTCTTTGATAAATTCAAGCGACTGCTCAAGGGAAAGCCTTGTCGGCGGTACAAGGCGGAGCGCGTCGTCAGAGCCGGCGGCACGGGTGTTGGTCATCTGCTTTTTCTTGCAGACATTGCAGACGATATCCTCGTTTTTCGGGTTTTCACCGACAATCATACCCTCGTAAACCGGCGTGCCCGCTCCGATAAAGAGCCTGCCGCGGCTTTGGGTGTTAAACAGACCGTAACCCGTAGCCTCGCCCGTCTCGTGCGCTATTATTGATCCGGTAGAGCGCTGTTCGATATCTCCCTTATAGGGCTGATAGCTGTCAAACACATGGTTCATGATACCGTTACCGTTAGTATCGGTAAGGAACTGCGAGCGGTAGCCTAAAAGTCCGCGCGCGGGGATTAAAAATTCAAGGTGTGAAACCCCTCCGTCGCGCGTGCCCATGTTTTTAATCTCCGCCTTGCGGGTGCCTAAGCGTTCCATTACAGAACCTACGTATTCCTCGGGCACTTCAATCATCAAAAGCTCGATAGGCTCTAATTTTTCGCCGTTCTCGCCCTGCTTATAGATAACCTCGGGGGGAGACACCTGAAATTCATAGCCCTGACGGCGCATTGTCTCAATAAGGATTGAAAGGTGCAGTTCTCCCCTGCCCGAAACCTTAAAGGTATCGGCGGAATCGGTTTCCTCCACGCGCAGACTGACATTAGTCATAACCTCTTTAAACAGGCGGTCGCGCAGATTTCTTGAAGTGACAAACTTGCCATCCTTACCGGCAAAAGGTGAATTGTTTACCATAAAGTTCATTGCAAGGGTAGGCTCGTCAATTTTTACAAAGGGTAATGGTTCAATGCAGTCGGGCGAGCAGGCGGTCTCGCCTATTTCAAGCTCCGAAATTCCGGCAACCTGAATAATATCGCCTACAGAGGCGCTTTCCTCCTCAACCCGTTTTAGACCCCTGTGCATAAACAGCTTTGCAATCTTAACGTTTGAGGTAGTGCCGTCCTTGTGGCAGAGAGCTACCGTCTGACCGACCTTTACCGTTCCCCTTATTACCCTGCCGACGCCTATTCTGCCTAAATAATCGTCGTATTCTATATTTGAAAAGAGAATTTGTAACGGACCGTCGGGGTCGCCCTCGGGAGGCGCTATTTCCTTTACAATCTCATCGAACAACGGCTTCATATCCTTTCCCGGAGTTTCGGGAGAGTAAGTGGCATAACCGTCCCTGCCCGAAGCGAAAATAACCGGAAATTCAATCTGCTCCTCGTCCGCTCCGAGTTCAATAAACAAATCCAACACCTCGTCCACAACCTCGTGCGGACGTGCCATCGGACGGTCGATTTTATTGACGACAACAACCGCCTTTTTACCTAATGCAAGCGCCTTTTTAAGGACAAATCTCGTCTGCGGCATACAGCCCTCGAAAGCGTCGACAAGCAAAAGCACTCCGTCGACCATCTGCAAAATGCGCTCAACCTCGCCGCCGAAGTCAGCGTGTCCCGGAGTGTCGACAATATTAATCTTAATCCCGTTATACATAACGCTTGTATTCTTTGACAAAATGGTTATTCCGCGCTCTCTTTCAAGATCGTTGGAATCCATTACGCGCTCGTTTACCGTCTCGTTGGCGCGGAAAGTACCGCTCTGCTTTAAAAGCTGGTCGACAAGAGTTGTTTTTCCGTGGTCGACGTGCGCTATAATAGCCACATTTCTTAAATTTTCAATTTTAGCCATATTCTTACTTCCTTTTCATATCAACAACTTATATATTATAATATATACCTCTTTTTTTGTCAACTAAACAGGGGAAAACCTATATTTTCCAGCAATCAGTTATTTTCATAAAAATACTATCTATTTGCAGTATCATATTTTCTTTTTTAATCTAATTATCCATACATATATATCTAAGAAATCAATCTCGTTCTTAACTTTACCTAAATAACTCAATTTATCGCTGTTTTAAAGGTATAAATATTATATGAAAACACAGAGCAAATGCCCTGTGTTTATTTCAATACAATATAAATCTCCGTATGGGTCAAAAGGAACCCAATCAATTTGGTTCATTTTTGAAAATTTAGCTTTTTCCTTATTAGTCATTTTCTTTTTCTTCGGTACGGCGTTTTTCTTTTTGGTATTAGAGTTTTTTGTAGGATGGCTATTATTTGCACTCATTTTGCTCTGTCCCTTCTTAATAGCTGTATTGTTGGATATCTAACACTTTAAATGTAGCATTCTTGAAATCATTTAACTTTTCTTCGTCTACATATTCAAAGGCGGTTAGTTTAATAGACTGACCCGCATTTAATCTATCTGCATAAATAATATCGGTGTCAAGTCTGGAACCGTCTGCCGCACAAGCTTCTATTGTTATGTAGTAGGTATATTGCTTATCTGCCGTATTGGTTACAGTAATATTCAAGGATGTGGTATTGTAATAACCGTTGTTTTTAATATTGAATTTACCAAATGCCACATCTGCATAGTTTTCTAATAATTCTTCTTCGCTTTGTTGTTCGAACAGATAATCATCTATATCATCGGTTGTGGTGTCTCCGATGCCGCCTAATAATGCAACCACACTTGTTATATAGAGAATAACTAAAACTATTGTTAATACGACTTTTATGATGAAGCCTGTTAAGGCACCTTTTCCTACAGACTTAGCTCTTTTTGGTTTTTCACTTTCAAATACTAAGAAAAGTATTAAACCAACAATAGGAAAGAAGAAGCCCAAGAGTGCAAAACCGAAGCTCGGTGAATCATTTGAGTATTCGTTTTGTGTTTTAGCACCGCAAGTGGTACAAAAAGCAGCATTATCGTCTAATAGCCGTCCGCAATTCTTGCAATACAAAATTACTCCCCCTACAAATCATTATATTACCCTCTTATTATATTATTTTAGCATAATACTGCAAAAATAACAATATAAAATTGCTTTGTTTTCTAAACATTTAGTTTTTTGGAAAATATAAGAAAAAATGGCGTATTTCACCCTCTTTTTTAATGGGGATACATCATTTTGAGTTTGTACTATAGCTTGGTTAGTGGAATTATAGGTTTAGTGGACTTTATCAATTACTAAATAGAAAATATATAGAAACGCGACAGCCGGGAAGCAAAACGCCCTCCGGCTGTCGCTTTGACATATTATTTTATATCCTTTTTAAC
>JAEDNG010000023.1 GCA_016302625.1 Clostridiaceae bacterium | reverse complement strand
TTATTCGTTTTTCTTGACAAAGGAAAAATATTATGATAAAATGTCTAAGCCGCATATTGTGGGCTTTTTAAAGTTGTGCCTTTTTTCGGCGCACGCCCTCCGTAGCGAGACTGTATAAATGGCAGGTGTAATTAAATGTACGCGATTATCGAAACAGGCGGAAAGCAGTACCGTGTTCAGAACGGCGACGTTATTTATGTTGAAAAGCTTAACGCCGAGGTTGACGAAGAGGTTACCTTCGACAAGGTTGTTGCCGTAAACAACAAGACCTTGAAGGTTGGCAAGCCCTATGTTAAGGACGCCTTCGTTAAAGGCACCGTTTTAAAGAACGGTAAGGGTAAAAAGGTTACCGTGTTTACCTACAAGCCTAAGAAGAGCAGCTCCCGCAAGATGGGTCACAGACAGCCTTATACCAAGGTACAGATTAACGAAATCGGTTAATCATGACAAAGGCAAAATTTTTTGCTGATGAAAATGGGCCTTACGGCTTTGAAATCAGCGGTCACTGTTCTGTCGACGGTGACGATGAGACCGGCAAAATCGTCTGCGCGGCGGTTTCCTCCGCGGCGTATATGGCGGCTAATACTATAACCGAGATAATCGGCGATAAGGCGGAAATTTTTACGGACGACGCTTTAATGCGTTTTACGGTGCAAAATCCGTCGGAATGTACGGTTAAGGTTTTAAAGGGATTAAAGCTGCATTTAACCGAGCTTTCCGGTCAGTACGGCAGTAACATAAGAATTTACGGAGGTGCAAAGCATGTTAAAGATTAACATTCAGTTATTCGCTCATAAAAAAGGTATGGGTTCAACCAAGAACGGACGTGACAGTGAGTCTAAGCGTTTAGGCGTTAAGCGCGCGGACGGTCAGTTTGTTTTGGCGGGCAACATTCTCGTTCGCCAGAGAGGAACTCACATTCACGCGGGCAACAATGTCGGCCGCGGTTCGGACGATACGCTGTTCGCTCTTATCGACGGCAAGGTAAAGTTCGAGCGCGTCGGCAGAGACCGTAAACAGGTTAGTATTTACGCTGTTGAGCAGTAATTAAGCAAATCCGGGCGGCAGACAGCTCCCGGATTTATTTTTTTATGAAAGGAATCGGTAATTATGAAAATCTGTCATGTATGTAAAGCGGAATGTGATGACTTTGCGGAGCTTTGTCCGGTTTGCGGAGCGGATTTGACCGGCGACAACAAAGAGGAAGAAGCAACCGAGGAGATAATTCTTAACAATCCGGTGCTGCTTGCGACGGTGGACGATGTTGTATCATCGGAGATTTTAAAGGATCTGCTTAAAGAAAACGGAATACCCTTTACCTGCGACTCTGATGACGAGGGCACTTTAAAGGTGACCTTCGGAGGTTCATTTGTAGCCGACGATATTTATGTGGACGATTCGGATTTCGAAAAGGCTTCTCAGGTTTATGAGGATTTTCTCAATTCCGAGCCGGAATTTGACGATGAATTTTTTGAAGAGGATTTAGAAGAGACGGAGAACCCCGAAGAATGAGCTTTTTTAAGAGGAAGAAAGAGAACAAAAGCGATGAAAATGAACCGGTAGTTGCGGCAATTATAAAAAATCCGGTATCTTCCGCCATATTTCAGGATATGCTAAAGGAAAACGGCATACCCTTTATTTGCCGTCAGGACGGCGCGGGCGGTTCGGTAAAGCTGCTCTTAGGCGGCGGAATAGTGCCTGATTATATTTTTGTTGCGGCTCGGAATTACGAACGTGCGAGAGAGCTTTACGAGGCTTATCTTTTGACCGAGACAGAGCCTGAGGAAACGGCGGAAACTTCGGATTTTTCAGAGGAATAAACTATGTTTGTAGATATTGCAAAAATTCATTTAAAGGCGGGCGACGGCGGTGACGGCGCGGTCTCCTTTCACAGGGAGAAGTATGTCGCGGCGGGAGGACCCGACGGCGGCGACGGCGGCCGCGGCGGCAATATAATTTTTAAGGCGGACAGTAATCTGTCCACCCTTGCGGATTTCCGCTATAAGCGCAAATATACCGCGGAATCGGGTCAAAAAGGCGGAGCCGGACGGTGCTCGGGCAAACGCGCGCCCGACCTTGTTATATCCGTCCCCGTCGGTACGCTTGTAAAGGACGCCGAGACCGGCAGAATAATCGCCGATATATCGGACAGCGAGCCTGTTACCGTCGCAAAGGGCGGCAACGGCGGCTGGGGAAATCGGCATTTTGCCACCGCAACAAGACAGGTTCCGCGCTTTGCTAAAAAGGGCAACCCCGGCGAAGAGCTTGACGTTACCTTGGAGCTTAAATTGCTTGCGGACGTCGGTTTAATAGGCTTTCCGAATGTCGGAAAATCCACCCTTATTTCGGTGGTGAGTGAGGCTAAGCCTAAAATTGCGAACTACCATTTCACCACCCTTACACCGGTTTTGGGGGTTGTCAGAATGGGGGAGGGAAGCTCCTTTGTTATGGCGGATATCCCGGGACTTATCGAGGGCGCGGGCGAGGGCGTAGGCCTCGGTCATGAGTTTTTGCGCCATGTCGAGCGCTGTCGGATGTTACTTCATGTGATAGATGTTTCGGGCAGCGAGGGCAGAGACCCGATTGACGATTTTAATAAGATAAACAAAGAACTGTCGGTTTTCAGCAGTGAGCTTGAGGGAAGACCGCAGGTGGTAGTGGGCAATAAGTGCGACCTTGCGGACGAGGCGCAGTTAAAACGCGTTTCGGATTATTTTACCGAAAAAGGGTATAAATTTTTCCCCGTTATGGCGGCGATAGCCGAGGGAACCGACGAGCTTATAAATTACGTTGCGTCGTATCTCTCAAAGCTTCCGCCGATAAAAAGATACGAGGCGGAGCCCAAGCCTGTAGAGGATTTAACAAAGGCGAAAAAACGCAGCTTTAATATCCGAGTTTGCGACGGCGTTTACTTTGTCGAGGACTGCGAGTGGATAATGGACGTTATGAACACAATAGACCCCGACGATTATGAGTCTCTCCAGTATTTTGAGCGTGTTTTGCGCTCAAGCGGAATTATTGCCGCTTTGGAGGACGCGGGAATAAGGCAGGGCGACACGGTGAGCGTTTACGATATTGAGTTTGAGTATGTAATGTAGAGTGATGCTATGAAAACGGAAAATCCCAATCTTTTAAGCCCCTCGGTGCTGGCATTTGTGGGCGATGCGGTTTACGGGCTGTATGTCAGAACCGCGTTAGCACAGGTCAACCGCCCGTCGGGGGAATTACATAGGCTTTCGGTCACAATGGTTAACGCGAAGGCACAGGCAAAGGCTTTTTCGCTTATTGAACCGGAGCTTTCGGAAACCGAGCTTGCGGTTTTTAAGCGCGGCAGGAATTTTCATACTTCCTCAACTCCCAAAAACGCGACGAACGGCGATTATCACACCGCAACCGGTCTTGAATGTCTTTTCGGCTGGCTGTATCTGTCGGGCGACAAACAGCGTGCGGACGAACTTTTCGGAATGATTCGGGACAGCGTTTAACACAATCAAATGTTTGAAAATATTTAATCCTCCCTTTTCCTAAAGGGAGGGTTAATGCTTTTTATCAGCCTTTTGGTGTTATTCCTCGGTTATTTCAAAAAGGTCGTTCGGAGTACAGTTTAACAGCAGACAGATAGTTTCGATATTTTCATACCGTATTGATTTTGTCTGATTGTTTATCATTCTGCTGAAATTCTGATAGCTCATTCCGAGCTGCTTATACAGCCAATATTTAGTTTTGCCGTTTTTCTCAAGTAATTCTAATACATTTAATTTTATCATAAGATATTTCTCCATAACTTATATTTAAGTTAGATAATATCTTATTTTTTCGCTTTACATATAGACTAATACATTATATAATGTATTAGTCTATAAATGTGATGGCGGTGGATTATGATTATTGATGTTACGGGAACTGAACTTATACCCGGAAACAACGGAAAGGATTGTCCGGGGAACGGTGAACATATTGATGAAAACGGGGATATTACAGAGTGTTGCTGTGATGAGTGTGATTATATGCTCTGTTGCATTGAAACCCATATTGAGACAGCCTGCAAAAATTGCAGTGATTACAGATGTCCGCGCGCTTTAAAGGCATAAAGATATTTGATTATATTTTTCTCCAAAAACGGTTAAACTAATTTTAGTCTGCTGTTTTGGGAGATGATTTTTTGAATAAGAAACGTATTTTGAACGTAACGACGGATTTTGTTTTTTATATCGCGGGCGGAATTATATATTCGGTTGCGGTCTTGCTTTTTCTTTCTGAAAACGAAATTTCTCCGGGAGGACTGACCGGTATCGCGACAATGCTTAATTATCTTTTCTCACTGCCGGTCGGAACGGTCGTATTTATTCTTAATATCCCGCTGCTGATAATAGGCTTTATGAAATTCGGCGGGGTCTTTATTGTTAAAACGACTGTTTCCACGGTTATGGTGTCGGTAATACTCGATATTACCGAGGGGTTTCTGCCCGCTTTTAAGATAGACCCGCTGTTAGCGGCGGTTTTCGGGGGTCTTTTAATGGGCTTCGGAATAAGTCTTTTTATGCTGCGCGGAGCGACTACGGGCGGGGTAGATATTATCGCAAAGCTTATCAACCGCCGCTTTCCGCATTTGACTGTCGGCAGGCTTATGCTGCTTGCCGACGCGGTTGTGGTTGCCTTTTCCTGTCTTGTTTATAAAAATATTGAAAGCGCGCTTTACTCGGTTGTAGCACTCTATGCCTCGTCGAGAATAATGGATATGATGCTTTACGGCGCGGACAAGGGCAAGATAATCTTTATTATAACCGAGGAGTCGTCGGCTGTGGCTGACGCGATAATGTCGCTGGTTAAAAGAGGAATTACGCTTATAAATGTAACCGGCGCTTACACAGGAGCCGGACGCAAAATGCTTATGTGTACGGTCAGAAGGAACGAGGTTTCGGCCGTTTTAACTTTAGCAAGGGAGCATGATAAAAACGCTTTTATAGTAGTCGGCGAGGCGGGAGAGATTTTAGGCGAGGGCTTTAAACGGAATCAATAAAAATCTTTTTTAAAATCCGTTAAAAAAACTCTTGATATTTCAAGAGTTTGTGGTATAATAGATTTTGCCATTCAATATATTGTGTATCAGAAATGTATAAATTAATAGATTTTGGGGTGAATATGCAAAATGAAAATAATAAAGCGAAGCGGTGCAGAGGTCGATTTTGACCCTAAAAAAATTGAGATTGCCGTTAAAAAAGCCAATGAAAGCGTAGTCCCGAGCGAGAGAATGTCGGATATTCAGATAAAGCGCATAGCCGAGGACGTTGAGAGTGCGGCTATGAATGTCAACAGGTCGCTTAGCGTTGAGGAAATACAGGATATGGTAGAGGATCAGATTATGAACCAGCGCGCCTTCAGCGTTGCGCGCCGTTACATAACCTACCGATACAAGCGGGCGCTTGTAAGAAAATCAAACACGACCGACGAGCAGATTTTAAGCCTTATTGAATGTAACAATGAGGAAGTAAAGCAGGAGAATTCCAATAAGAACCCCACTGTCAACAGCGTTCAGCGCGATTATATGGCAGGCGAGGTCAGCAAGGATATCACAAAGCGTTTACTTCTTGATTCGGACATTGTTGAGGCGCATGAGCAGGGACTTATCCACTTTCATGACGCCGATTATTTTGCCCAGCACATGCACAACTGTGACCTTGTAAACCTTGAGGACATGCTCCAGAACGGAACGGTTATAAGCGGCACTCTTATCGAAAAGCCGCACAGCTTTTCCACCGCCTGCAATATCGCGACCCAGATTATAGCTCAGGTCGCCTCCTGCCAGTATGGCGGACAGAGCATAAGCCTTACCCATTTAGCTCCGTTTGTGGATATAAGCCGCAAAAAAATATACGCGGACGTATGCGATGAGTTCAGCGATCTCGGAGCTCCGCTTGATGAGAAAAAAGCCAAGGAAATCACCGAAAAGCGCCTTTTGAATGAGGTTGCCAAGGGCGTTCAGATGATACAGTATCAGGTCGTCACCCTTATGACAACTAACGGACAGGCACCGTTCGTTACGGTATTTATGTATCTTAATGAAGCTAAAAACGAGCAGGAAAAGCACGACCTTGCCCTTATTATCGAAGAGGTTTTAAGACAGCGCTATCAGGGCGTTAAAAACGAAAAAGGCGTTTGGATTACTCCCGCTTTCCCGAAGCTTATTTATGTGCTTGAGGAGGACAATGTTACCGAGGGCAGCGAATATTGGTATTTAACAAAGCTTGCGGCTAAGTGTACCGCAAAGCGCATGGTGCCCGACTATATTTCCGAAAAGGTAATGCTTAAAAATAAGATAGATAAAAACGGCGAGGGTCACTGCTACACCTGCATGGGCTGCCGCAGCTTTTTAACGCCTTATGTTGACGAAAACGGTAAACCTAAGTATTACGGCCGCTTTAATCAGGGCGTTGTCACCGTAAATCTTGTGGATATCGGACTTTCCGCAAACGGAAATATAGATAAATTCTGGGAGATTTTTGACGAGCGTATGCAGCTTTGCCACAGGGCTCTTAAAGCTCGTCACGAAAGGCTTACCGGAACGGTCTCCGACGCGGCTCCGATACTCTGGCAGTACGGCGCGCTCTTAAGGCTTAAGAAAGGCGAGACTATTGACAAATATCTCCACGGCGGATATTCAACCCTGTCGCTCGGATACGCGGGACTTTGGGAATGTGTTTACAGCATGATAGGCAAAAAGCTCACCGAGCCGGAGGGCGAGGAATTCGGACTTCAGATTATGAAAAAGCTCAACGAGTATACCGCGAAGTGGAAAGCCGAGGAAAAAATCGATTATTCGCTTTACGGCACGCCGCTTGAAAGCACAACCTATAAGTTTGCAAAATGTCTGCAAAAGCGTTTCGGCGTGATAAAGGGCGTGACGGATAGGAATTATATCACCAACAGCTATCATGTTCATGTAACCGAGGATATCGACGCGTTTGACAAGCTGGCGCTTGAAGCTAAGTTCCAGGCTTTGTCGCCGGGCGGTGCGATTTCCTATGTTGAAGTACCTAATATGCAGAACAATCTTGAAGCGGTGCTTTCGGTAATGCAGTTTATTTATGACAATATCATGTACGCCGAGCTTAACACAAAGAGCGACTATTGCCATGTCTGCGGCTATGACGGCGAAATCGATATTAAAGAGAACGAGGACGGCAAGCTTGTCTGGAAGTGTCCAAACTGCGGCAACACCGACCAGGACAAGATGAATGTTGCCCGACGCACCTGCGGATATATCGGAACCCAGTTCTGGAATCAGGGCAGAACGCAGGAAATTAAGGAAAGAGTACTGCATCTTTAAATTTAGATATCAGACGGGACGGTGTCCGCACCGTCCCATACTTATATTTGTTCGGAGATTTTCAAATGAATTACGCGGCGCTTAAAAAATTTGATATCGCAAACGGTCCGGGGGTCAGGGTCTCGCTTTTCGTAAGCGGCTGCAGGCATCACTGTAAAAATTGCTTTAACCGTGAAGCGTGGGATTTTAACTTCGGAAAGCTTTTTGACAAAAATGTGCAAAAAGAAATATTGACAGAACTTAAAAAGGATTATATAATGGGTTTATCACTCTTGGGCGGTGAGCCGTTTGAGCCGGAAAACAGAGAAGGACTTATAGAACTTCTAAAAAAGGTAAGAGAACAGGTGCCCGAGAAAACGGTCTGGTGCTATACCGGCTTTGAATTTGAGAATTTGCTTAAAATCGGCGGAACAGCAAAGGAGCTGCTTTTCTATACAGACGTGCTGGTGGACGGTAAATTTGTCGAGGAGCTTAAAAGCCCTGACCTTATTTTCCGCGGCTCGTCAAATCAGCGGATAATCGACGTAAAAAAATCGCTTGAAGAAGGCGCCGCCATATGGCTCGAGGGCGTATGGAGACGTAAAATGGGCTCGGGAAATATTTACGAATAGGATTGATTAAATGTTAAAAGTGAATTTTAAAAAGCTCGATAAAAACGCGCACGCGCCGACCTACGGCTCGGAATTTGCGGCGGGAGCGGATTTATATGCGCTGACCGGCGGCGAGACGGTAAGGTTTAAACCGGGAGAAACCAAAATGATTCATACCGGTATCGCGGTTGAAATCCCCGAGGGTTACGCGGGACTTGTGTACGCGAGGAGCGGAATCGCGACCAAAAGAGGTCTTGCTCCTGCAAATAAGGTCGGAGTTATTGACAGCGACTACCGAGGCGAGGTTATGGTGTCTTTGCATAATCATTCTAACGAGGAGCAGGAAATTGCCGACGGTGAGCGAATAGCGCAGCTTGTGATAGCGCCTTTCCTTGCGGCGGAGTTTACCGAATGCGACGAGCTTACGGATACGCAAAGAGGTGAGGGCGGCTTCGGCTCCACCGGGAAAAAATAAATAATCAGGAAAAAATATAATAGATATAGAACACGGCATACCCCTTTCCTTTACGGAAACTGAATAATATGCCGTGATTTTTTTCAATAAATATTTTAAGGAGAGAATAATATTGGAAACAAAGCTTGAAAAACGGTACGGTCTGTTCACGGCGGTATGTATGGTTGTAGGAATAGTAATCGGGTCCGGCGTTTTCTTTAAGGCGCAGGATATTTTAAACTATACAGACGGAAACATGCCGCTTGGAATTTTAGCGTGGCTTATAGGCGGCGCGGTTATGCTTATCTGCGCGCTTTCTTTTTCAAACCTCGCGTCGCAGTATGAAAAAGTTAACGGCGTAGTCGATTATGCCGAGGCTACGGTTGGCGGCAGATACGCCTATTTTGTCGGCTGGTTTATGACGACAATATATTATCCCGGTATGACCTCGGTATTGGCATGGGTTTCAGCACGGTACACCTTGGCTCTTTTCGGCTCTGACGATATAACCGGAGGACTGTGCATGACTTTAGCGGCGCTGTATTTAGCTTTAAGCTATGCGATCAATGCCCTTTCTCCGCGTATTGCCGGAAAATTTCAGGTGAGTGCGACCGTAATCAAGCTGGTTCCTCTTGTTTTTATGGCGGTTGCAGGTACGGTAGCCGGATTTTTCAACGGAAATATGGGAACGGCTTTCGGCACATGGGATAAATTTGCTTCGGGCAGCGGCTTTTCAAGCATTTTCGCGGCGGTTGTCGCAACCGCATTCGCTTATGAGGGCTGGATTATAGCAACGTCAATAAATGCGGAGCTTAAAAACGCGAAACGCAATCTCCCCATCGCCCTGACCGTCGGCTCAATTATCATTATTTCGGTTTATATATTTTATTATATAGGACTTGCGGGAGCCGCAAACGTTGACGTGCTGCGGCACGAGGGCTCAACCTCGGCGTTTATCGGGATTTTCGGAAGAGTGGCCGGTAATATACTTAATACATTCATAGTCATTTCCTGTCTCGGCACCTTAAACGGGCTTATGCTCGGCTGTACAAGAGGAATGTACTCGATAGCCGTACGAGGTCACGGTCCGGCGTCAGAGACGCTTGCCGAGATCGATAAAAAAACAAACATGCCGTCCAATTCTGCAATTTGCGCACTCGTTTTCTGCTCTGTATGGCTTTTCTATTTTTACGGAGCAAACCTGACAAAGCCGATTTTCGGAATTTTCAGCTTTGACTCGTCGGAGCTGCCCATAATCACGATTTATGCCTTTTATATTCCGATTTTTATTATGTATATTGTTAAAAGAGGCAAAGAAAATATTTTTAAAAATATCGTTATGCCGGTACTGTCGCTTATAGCTTGTGTGTTTATGATTTTCGCGGCGATCTACGCGCACGGAATAGC
>JAEDNG010000022.1 GCA_016302625.1 Clostridiaceae bacterium | reverse complement strand
GCGCTGATTTAAAAAGATATTTACTTTTTTTGAAAATTATTTTATAATCTATAAAAAAGACAGAAAGAGTGATATAAATGGAAAAATACGCCTGGAAGGCTACTGTAATCGACGGAAAATTAGATGAATATGTCAAGCGCCACAACGAAATATGGCCCGAAATGCTTGAAGTGCTAGGCGCAGCGGGAATAAAAAACTACACTATTTGGAACGTGGGAAATGAGCTTTTCGGATATTACGAATGTGAAAAGGGCGTAGAATATGCCGCAAGAATTCAAAACGAAAGTCCTGTTGTTGAGCGTTGGAACGAATATATGAAAGACGTTATGATAATGGAAAAGGATCCGGTTACAGGAGCTCAGCCGCAGCTGAGAAGAGTCTTTTCTTTTAAATAAATATTTAAAAAAGTGAAAAAGAGCCGTGAAACACGGCTCTTTTTCACTTTTAAGGGGTTTGAGGAGAGAACTTCTCTTTAAAAGAGAAATTATACCAAAACGGGTGCGGCTCCCTTTTCGGTACAAGCATATCATAAACCATAATTTTTTCTTTTCTGTGAACTATTTTTAAATTTTTAAGGTATATAATATGTATTTTATACTAATAAACAATAAACAAAATATTCGCCGAACTTCAAACCGAGTATAATATATTCGTTTTTGTCAATAATACTAACGCGGATAAAAATTAACGGTTTATATGAAAGGAACAAATCATATGAAATATTCGGAGTATCATTCAAAATCAAAATTCAAAGGCAGCGCCGCCTTTTATATAATTATTGCCTGCTGTCTTTTGGCAATCGGCGGAGCGTCGTGGTTTGCCGCCGCAAATATCAGCGGAAGAAATTCGAAAAACGAAAGCAGTTCAGGTAATAAATCCGACACTTCAAGCTTTTCTTCTTCAAAAATAGAAAGTAAACCGGACATTTCTTCCTCAGGAATATCCGAAAATGTCGAAAAGCATGTATCCGACGTGCCGTATTCTTCGGCTGAAAGTACCTCTTCTGCAGAAACAAAAGAAAAAACTTCCGTTAGGACTTACAGCATGCCTATACAGGGTGAAGTAATTAAAAATTACAGCGAAAAAGAGCTGCAATATTCCGCAACCTACGGCGATATGCGTTTGCACTCGGGAATTGACATTGCCTGTGAGGACGGAACGGCGGTAAGCGCCTGCGCGAACGGAACCGTTCTTTCGGTTGAAAACAGCTCTGAATTCGGTTGCGTTATCACAATCGACCACGGGGACGGCATAACCGCCAAATACGCCGCGATTAAGGGCGTCAAGGTTAAAGCCGGTGATAAGGTTTCAGCCGGTGATATCATAGGAAACGTAACAACCGTGCCGTGTGAATGCGCCGACCAAAGTCATCTTCACCTTGAAGTTTATAAAAACGGTCATGCGGCGCCTCCGCTTGCGACATTAAAGCTTGACTGAATTTTCCCGCCCCCGTAAAAGGCTGAAGCTTATCGTTTAGGGGCATAAAAATGTGCCGGAACAATCCGGCACATTTTTTTAGAAACAAAAAACCTAAGTCGAGTTAAATCCCGGCTTAGGTTTTTTCCATTAACCTATTATTTCTTTTTCTATTAAAGCCAAACGATTGTATTTAGCCACGCGGTCGGTTCGGCAGGGTGCTCCGGTCTTAATTTGTCCCGCGTTCAGCGCCACGGCAAGGTCTGCAATGGTTGTGTCCTCGGTTTCGCCCGAGCGGTGGGAAATAACAGCGGTATAGCCGTGCTTTTGGGCAAGCCTTACTACGTCGAGAGTTTCGGTCAGCGTTCCTATCTGATTAAGCTTTACAAGTATTGAGTTTGCGGCGCCCAATTCTATTCCCTTTTCAAGTCTTTTTGTATTTGTAACAAACAAATCGTCGCCGACAAGCTGAATTTTTTTGCCAAGCCGTGCCGTCAGCCTTTGCCAACCCTCCCAATCCTCTTCGGCTACTCCGTCCTCGATAGAGATAATCGGGAATTTAGCTATCAATTCCTCATAATATTCGATAAGCCCGTCCGCTGTCATTTTTTTGCCGCGCTTAGGCAGTAAATATCCGCCGTCGGAATACCACTCGCTCGACGCAACATCAAGCGCTATTTTAATATCATCTGTGGTATATCCTGCTTTTTCAACCGCCTTGACGATTAGTTCTATAGCCTCCTCGTCCGACTGTAAATCGGGAGCAAAGCCGCCCTCGTCGCCTACTCCGGTCGCTTTGCCCTGCTCCTTTAAAATTCCGCCCAAAGAATGGTATATTTCACTGCACTGACGAAGTCCCTCTGAAAAACAGCATGCTTTATAAGGAATAATCATAAATTCCTGAATATCAATATTGTTTGCCGCGTGAGCGCCGCCGTTCAAAATATTCATCATAGGGCGGGGCAGTTCGTTTCCGTTAATACCGCCGATATACCGATAAAGCGGCATACCGTACGATGCGGCGGAGGCTTTAGAAAGCGCAAGCGACACCGCGAGAATAGCGTTAGCACCGAGCCTTTTCTTGTTTTCCGTGCCGTCAAGGCTTATCATAAGCTCGTCCGCCGTGCGCTGGTCATCCGTACCTAAATTAATAAGCGCAGGAGCGATTTCCTCCTCAATCGCCGCGACCGCCTTTAAAACGCCCTTTCCGCCGTAACGCGCGCTGTCGCCGTCACGCATCTCGTGAGCCTCGTAAATACCGGTGGACGCACCCGAGGGAGAAATCGCGAAGCCCTCGCTACCGTCCTCTAAGACCACCCTTGCTCCGACCGTAGGATTACTTCTTGAATCCATAAGCTCGAAGCCCTCAACCGAAATTATTCTGTTGTCTGTTACCATAAAATTCTCCGTTCCGCCAAAAGGCATTTTTAGATTTATATATATTATTTCTGTATAATATTAATTTATTTATTAAATTGCCTATTTTAATTAATGAAAGTTTGTGATATAATTTATAATGTATTTTTATGTGATTAAGGAATTTTAATATGCAGAATAATGAGACAAAACAGCAAAGTAACATAATCTGCGGCAGAAATCCCGTGCTCGAAGCGGTGCGCTCGGGCAGAGAGATTGACAGACTGCTTGTTGCTCACGGTGTTTCAGGCGGCTCGGTTGCCGCGATTATCGCAAAATGCCGTGCAAAAGGTATTCTTATAAAGGAAGTAAGCCCTCAAAAGCTTGATTATTACTGCGGGGGCGCAAATCACCAGGGCGTCGCGGTCATGTTCGCCTCGCAGGAATACGCGTCGGTCGACGATATTTTCGCCGTGGCAACGGACAAAAACGAAAAGCCGTTTATAATTGTCTGCGACGAAATAGAGGATCCGCATAATTTAGGCGCGATTATAAGAACCGCCGAAGCCTGCGGCGTTCACGGAATTATTATTCCTAAACGTCGGAGCGCGTCGCTTAATGCCACGGTCGCAAAGGCGGCGTGCGGCGCTCTCGAATATATGCCGGTCGCAAGGGTGACGAATATCGCAAACACCATTGACTCTCTTAAATCGCGCGGCGTTTGGGTTTTCGGAGCGGACATGGACGGAGACGATTACACAAAGACCGATTTTGACATTCCCTGCGCTCTTGTTATCGGCAACGAGGGCAAGGGTATAGGCGAGCTTACAGCCAAAAAGTGCGACGCGATAATAAGCCTTCCGATGTACGGCAAAATTAATTCTCTAAACGCCTCGGTCGCGGCGGGAGTGCTTATGTACGAGGTTGTCCGCCGCCGCTTTAAATAATATAAGATGCTTAGAAAAAGGAGATTTTAATGAGCTTTTTTCAAAAAAAACAGAATGAAGAACTGTTTTCGCTTTTAGATAAAGATTCAGAAATATCGGAAAATCTCTTCCCGGATAATTCGCCCACACCTGACGCGCTGACCCCGGAGGAGGTTTTGATGTCAGGATCCGAAAAGACAAAGGTAAACGGCTCCGCAAACGCCCTCGAATCGCTTAAAAAGCGAATGTTTGACGCAAGAAATTCCGAAAACGCCCAAAAGAACGCCGAAAAAACCGAAACTAAACCCGAAAAATCAGATATACCGCAGGAAATTGATATAAACGCATTTTCAAGCCACAGCAATAATCCCATTCCGGAAGAGCCTGTTTCCCCTGCCGAAAACAGCAAACCGCAGGAAAAGACCCTGCTTGAAAAATGCCGTCCCTTTATTCTTGACGAAAACGGCAAAGATTCGGCGATGAAATCCGCACCGACCTACAAGCTTGAAAGCGTTGCGGAAATTTTAAACAGCGAAAGCCAAAAAACTCTCGACAGGCTTTCGGAAAAATACGATATTTCCTTTGACGATCTCGGAAAATTAAGCAATAAAAAAGACCCGTCAGAAAAAGCGGAGGAAATTCCCGAAAGGCAAGTATTTGAGGAACGAATGCCGTCATCAAGCGGCATAAATACAAATGTTTCGCATATCATTTCGGATATTGACACTTCTTCTCCCAAGCCGGAAGAAGAAACGCCGGACGCCGTCCCTGCAGAGGCGACAATTAAATTCACCCCGGTTTCTGACAGCGACAGCACATCAAGAATAAGCGTCAGTTCGCAAACGCGGTCTATCGACCTTACAGGCGAGCTTGCTCAAATTGAAGCCGAAAGCGAAGATGAGCTTTCCGGCGAGCTGCGGCTTGAGCAGACGGAATTCGAGGAATACATACCTAAGGAAGAATTCAAATCGGAAAAGGACGCAAAGCATTTTTTAAGAGTATTATCCTTAAAAAAGAGAAGCAGCTTTTTAAAAGCCTCTTTCTCCGTTTTCCTGACAATTTTCCTCATAATAGCGGATATGCCGTTTATGACGGGGCTTATTCTGAAAAACACAAAAATTTGCATGATAATATGCACGGCGATATTGGGAATAATTATACTGCTTAATTCAGATATGTTTAAAAGCGTTGCAAAAATCTTCAGCCGTCGCCTGTCGCCTGATATTTTTGCCGTCACTTCTTCCCTCTCCGTGCTTATATATGCGGTTATCGGAACATTAAAAAACGAAATCACGCTTAATATGATACTGCTCGGCGCTGTCACTCTTTCGCTTCGTTCACTTTGCCGTTTTTTCAAATGCTCCTACATGCTTTCGGACTTTAAGCAGATATCGGGAAACACGCCTAAACGCGCGGTCAAGCTGATAAGCGATCCTGCGGTCACCTTTGCAATGGCAAAAAACTCTATTGAAGGCGACGTTCTCGCCGCCGCATGGCAAAGAACGGCGCATATTGACGATTTTATTAAGTATTCGACCTTCAGCGTGGTTTTAGGCGGCAAGCTGCCGATAGTAACCTTAGTTTCGCTTTTGCTTTCTCTAATTATCGGTTTCGCCTGCGCCTCGTATTTTGACGGTATTATATACGGATTTTACAGCGCCGCCGCGGTACAGTGCTTTGCGGCAATGCCGATTATTTTTCTTGTAGACAATCTTCCGCTTTACAGTGCCGCGAAACGCTTAAACCGAATAGGCGCAATGATTTCGGGAAAGACGGGAGCCGAGCACCTTGAAAATGCCAACGCGGTAGTATTAAGCGCGGAGGATCTTTTCCCGTCGGGTACTGTAACGCTTCATCAGATGAAGGTGCTTTCAGATAACAGCATTGACGATACTATTATCCGCGCCGCCTCAATTACCGATTCCCTTTCGAGTCCCTTAGCGCCTATATTCAAAAAAATAGCCGGGAGCGGCGGAGATTTCACCCTGCCCGATTCCGATACCGTAAAATATGAGGACAGGATGGGCATTTCCGGCTGGGTGGACAATAAATTCCTGTTTGTCGGCAACCGCACCCTTTTGGAGGCTCACGGAATAGACGTTCCGAGCGTGGAAACCGATAAAAAGATACTCCGCCAGGGATATTTCCCGATTTATGTCGCCACAGACAACAAGGCGTGCGCTCTGCTTGCGGTGCAGTATAATGTCAAGCCCGAAATCGCGCGGGAGCTCAGAAAAACCTCAGCTTTGGGCATTACAATGCTTATAAACAGTTCCGACCCAAATCTGACCGAGGAAATGATTTGCGATTATTTCGGACTTTACGATGATTCGGTAAAGGTTATGAGCTCTGCCGGCTGTCATATGTATAAAAACGCAGTCACATATACCGAAAAATGCTCCGCTCCCGCCGCCTACAAGGGAAATCCTATCGGTATGCCCGCGATAATCAACAGCGCAAACCGTATAAAAAAATCAAATCTGCTGTTAACGGTGCTGTATGCAATAACCTCAATACTCGGCGCGGTGCTTTTCACCTATATGTCGTTCGACGGCTCAGGCTCGCTGACTTCGAGCCTTACGGTGCTTATTTACAACCTTGTCTGCACCGCTGTTTCATATATTATTTATTTAACTCAAAAACCGTAACCGGGAGGAATAAACATGCCAGAAAAAAAGAAATTTTACATCACAACGGCAATAGCCTACACCTCGCGCAAGCCGCATATCGGCAACGCCTACGACATAGTGTTGGCGGATATGATTGCACGCTATAAGCGCATGATGGGCTTTGACGTATATCTGATGACAGGCTCCGACGAGCACGGACAGAAGATTGAGGAAATCGCCAAAGCAGAGGGTATAACGCCGAAGGAATATGTTGACAAGGTGTCGGGCGAAATCCGCGCGGTATGGGACAGTCTTAACACAAGCTACGACAAATTTATCCGCACGACCGACGATTATCATGAAAAGGTTATTCAGAAAATTTTCAAAAAGCTTTATGACCAGGGTGATATCTACAAGGGTCATTACGAGGGCAAGTACTGCGTTCCCTGCGAGTCCTTCTTCACTCCGTCCCAGCTTGTAGACGGCAAATGCCCCGACTGCGGACGTGATGTAGTGGACGCAAAGGAAGAAGCGTACTTTCTGAAGCTTAGCAAATATCAGGATAAGCTGCTCGAATATTATGAGCAAAATCCCGATTTCATAAGACCTGAATCCCGCAAAAACGAGATGATAAACAACTTCTTAAAGCCGGGTCTTTCGGATCTCTGCGTGTCGCGTACCTCTTTTAAATGGGGTATACCCGTACCCTTTGACGACAAGCATGTGGTTTATGTATGGCTTGACGCGCTTTCAAACTATATCACCGGTGTAGGCTACGACCCCGACGGCAGCAGTGAGCAGTTCGATAAGCTCTGGCCCGCAGACCTTCATGTTATCGGAAAGGATATTGTGCGTTTCCACACGATTTACTGGCCTATTATATTAATGGCTTTGGGACTTCCCATGCCTAAGCAGGTTCTGGGTCACCCGTGGCTCTTGGTGGGCGAGGATAAAATGTCGAAATCCCGCGGAAACGTGATTTACGCGGACGATATGGCAAAGCGCTTCGGAATTGACGCGGTAAGATATTATCTGCTTTCCGAAATGCCGTTTACTCAGGACGGTACAATCACCTACGAAAGCTTTATTTCAAAATATAATTCCGACCTTGCAAACACTTTAGGCAACCTTGTGAACCGTTCGATTGCCATGACAAACAAATATTTTGACGGCAAGGTTAAGAAGGGCGAAAACACCGAAAGCTGTGATACAGAGCTGATAGGCACCGCAGAAGAATCCGTTAAAAGCTATTACGAGCTTATGGACTCGTATCACAACGCAGACGCCTGCGAAGCGGTAATGACGCTTGCAAAGCGCTGTAACAAATATATTGACGAGACCGCACCGTGGCTGCTTGCAAAGGACGAGAATAAAAAAGCCCGCCTTGAAGCGGTGCTTTACAATCTGCTTGAGTGTATCCGTCTTATCGGAATTATGCTCTCGCCCATTATTCCCGACAGTGCGAAATCAATTAAAAATCAGCTTTGCTGTGAGGATGAAACCCTCGAATACGGTGCGGTAACTGAATATTCCGTAGGTATGCCTGTTCCCCTTTTCGCCAGACTTGACACCGAAAAGGTGCTTGCCGAAATCGCCGCCGAGCAGGAAGCCGCAAAGAAAACCGAAGAAAAGGAAAACATTGTTTCAATAGCACAGATAGGGATTGAGGATTTTGCTAAGGTAGAGCTTAAAGCCGCGAAAATAATTAGCGCTGAGCCTATCCCCAAGGCTAAAAAGCTTTTAAAGCTGACCCTCGATGACGGCAGCGGCAAGGAAAGGACGGTTGCATCGGGTATTGCTAAATATTATAAGCCTGATGAGCTTATGGGTCACACGGTAGTCGTGGTGGCAAATCTCAAGCCCGCAACCCTTTGCGGAGTCGAATCTAACGGCATGATTTTAGCCGCCGACTGTGCTGAGGACGATGTTAAAGTGCTGTTTATCGACAATGTTCCGGCGGGAAGCAAAATCAGATGATTGAATTTTTAAACGAGTCTCCTTTAAGTGAGCCTTTGATTTTTGACAGCCACGCTCATTATGACGATAATAAATTTGACGGTATCCGTGACGAGCTTTTAAGCGAAATGCCAAATCACGGAGTTGCCGGATTGATTAACTGCGGCTGTGATGTATGCTCCTCAAAAACAGCGCTGTCGCTTGCCGAAAAATACGAATATATTTATGCCACGGCAGGTATTCACCCCGAAAACATAGGCGGCGGAACGGTGGAGGAAATTAAAACGCTGTCGAGGCATAAAAAATGCGTCGCAATCGGCGAAATCGGGCTTGACTATTACTGGGTGACGGATAATAAGGAAGAGCAAAAAAAGCTGTTTAAAGAGCAGTTAGAGCTTGCAAACTCGCTTTGCTTGCCTGTTATAGTCCATGACCGCGACGCTCACGCAGATACATTGGAGCTGCTTAAAAAATATAAGCCAAAGGGTGTGCTTCACAGCTTTTCGGGCAGTCCCGAAACGGCAAAGCAGCTGCTTGATTTAGGGCTGTATATCGGAATAGGCGGCGTTGTCACCTTTAAAAACGCAAAAAGACTGCCGGAGGTGGTCGCAATGCTGCCCGACGACCGTTTTTTGCTTGAAACCGACGCGCCGTATCTTGCTCCTGTTCCCTACCGTGGGAAAACAAATAATTCGGCAATGATTTATTTCACCGCGAAAAAAATCGCCGAGATAAGAAATACCTCTGTCCGAAACATTCTTGCGCTATCAAAGCAAAACGCTGAAAAATTATTTAAAATATAGTATATTTCACCCCGTCTTTACAGATAATATAGTTTGAAAGCGGGGTGATTTTCATGGAAAACAACAATAATCAGAATAAGAACAACCAGAATCAGAACCAGAATAAAAACAACCAGAACAATAATCAGAACAAGAACAATCAGAACAACAACCAGAACAAGAATAACAACAACAATAACAACTTCTGATTATCCCGACACAGAAAAAGCCGTCCCGATTTTTCGTTCATGATGTTCATAACGATAAATAGTGGGTGGTCTGTAACCGGAGGGCTTAAAATCCTTCCGGTTACTGCTTTTTTAGATTTTGTTTAGGCGTGCTGAGACTTTAACGGTAAGCATTACGAACAAATTCCCAAAAATCAAAATCCGAACCAATGTCAAGGCTGATTTCATCATTCATTAAGCCTTTATATGGGTTCGGATTTTGATATAATTTAACATTATTCCGATGAATTAGCATACGACTGCTATTAAAGACTGTTATCTCCCTTATATTTGCGCTTTGTAGCCATTCCCCCGCGGATATGTCTTTCCTGCTTGTTCTTTTCAAGCACCTGCTTTACCTGACGGTACAGCTGCGGATTTTCATGCATTAAACGTTCGGTTACATCTTTATGTACGGTGCTTTTGCTGATTTTAAATACCTTTGCCGCCGCTCTGACGGTGGCTCCCGTATCCAATATGTACTCCCCAAGTATTTCCGCCCTGTCCTGTGTG
>JAEDNG010000021.1 GCA_016302625.1 Clostridiaceae bacterium | reverse complement strand
GCCTTGAAAAGGGCATTATATGGCTTGTTTTAATAAATACGCCGCGGTTAATTATAATCGCGCCCTTTGGGAAGAGAATTTCATAGCTGTTAAAATAACGGGGAAGATACCAGAACAAAAACAGCAGAACAAATACCGTAAGTACTCCGGCGGGAATTAATAACCAAAGGGAGACGGAAGAGAGAATAAACAAAGCGACAGTCGGAATAAATCCCAGTACACCAAGTCTTATCTGCCATAAAAACAAGGTTTTTTCGGGTATTTTGTTTTCTTTCATCGTCTGCCCTCCTTTTTAGTTTACATAAAACCGTTATTTTTTTACCGAGTTCCAGTATTCGCGGTACTTTTGCTCGGTTTTATTATCCCCGAATTCATAATAATGTCGGTCTTTAAGCTCGTTTGGTAAATACTGCTGTTTAACATAGTGATTGGGATAATCATGCGGATATTTGTAATTCTGACCCTTAACTTCGGCGTCCTCCCCGTCAAAATGCTTGTTTTGGAGCTGTCTCGGAATATTTCCGCCGATTCCCTTTTCAATATCCGACATAGCGGCATTAATCGCATTGTAGGCGGAGTTTGATTTCGGCGAAGTCGCAACCAGAACGACCGCGTCGGCAAGCGGAATTCTCGCTTCGGGGAGACCTACCTCCCTTGCGGTATCGACCGCCGCTTTTACTATCGGGATTATCTGCGGAAAAGCTAATCCCACATCCTCGCAGGCGCAAACCAAAAGCCGCCTGCAGGCGCTCGGCAAATCTCCCGCCGCCAAAAGCCGTCCGAGATAATACACCGCCGCATCGGGGTCTGAGCCGCGCATGGACTTCTGATAAGCCGAAATTATATCGTAATGCTCGTCACCCTCACGGTCATAGCGGACGGTGTTAGAGGCTATTATTTCCTCAGCTGTTTCGTCCTTTATATTGATTTCTTTTTCAGTCTCACTTGTCAAAACGCAAAGCTCAAGCATGTTAAGCGCTTTCCGCACATCTCCTGCGGCGGCAAGCGAAAGCTTTTTAAGCGATTCTTCCGAAATAACGATTTTTTTACCCTTTTCCCCGCTTAAAATTCCAATTGCGCGGTCAATTACCGTCCTTATATCGTCGGGTGACAGGGTTTTAAACTCGAAAACCGTCGAACGGCTTAAAATCGCGTTATAAACGTAAAAATAAGGGTTTTCGGTGGTGGCGGCAATAAGGGTAATATCCCCGTTTTCAATGTAGGAGAGCAAAATCTGTTGCTGCTTCTTATTAAAATACTGAATTTCGTCTAAATAAAGAAGTATTCCTCCCGCCGCGTCAATACTGCCGATTGAAGAAACGATTTCCTTAATATCGGCGGTCGAAGCGGTGGTCGCGTTGAGATAACACAGCTTTTTTCCGCAATTTTCGGCAATTATTTTCGCAACCGTAGTTTTGCCTACACCCGACGGACCGTAAAAAATAAGATTAGGGGTATTCCCCGAATTAATAATTTTCCTTAATACCTTGCCCTCTGAGATCAAATGCTTTTGCCCCGCCACATCTTCTATTTTTTGGGGTCTTAACCTGTCAGCCAACGGTGAATTCATAACCGCACCTACCCTATTTTTTCCTTTTTACTATATTATATTATTTCTCAGCGCTTTTTTCAACTCATTATCCGCAGGTTTGTATCATAATATTGAATGTAGGAGTGGTTTTACAAGTGAAAAAAACGGTTTTTATTAAAAACGCGCTGATTTTAACCGCGTCGTCGCTGATTTTGCGCTTTGTCGGAATTATTTTCAAGGTCTGGCTCGCGGCGCTCATAGGCTCGGAGGGTATCGGTCTTTATCAGCTCGTCTTTTCGGTATACATATTAGCATCGACCTTTGCGACTTCAGGCATCTGCACCGCCGTAACACGGCTTGTCGCCGAGGAATTGGCGCTCGGCTCTAAAAAAGGGACGCTGAAAATTCTGCGCCGTGCCGTGGAAATAACGCTAATAATCGCTTTTGTTTCGGTTGCAATTGTATTTTTCGGCGCGGAATTTATCGCCGAAAGGTTTTTAAACGATCTCCGCGCGGTTCCGGCACTTAAAATTCTCCCCTTGTCGCTGCCCTTTATGGGGATAACCTCGTGTCTTCGCGGATATTTTATCGCAAGGCGCAAAATTACACCAAATGCGGTTTCCCAGCTTTTTGAACAGGCGGTCAGAATACTGCTTATCGTAATACTGGTTAAAAAATTCTGTTCAAAGGGGCTTGCATACTGCTGTGCCGCCGTGCTTTTCGGAGACACCGCCGCCGAAATCTTCTCCTTTATAATGCTCGGAATAATCTGGCTTAAGGACAGTAAAAAGTTAAAGGGCCTATCGGGCAGAGCACGCCCGCCTTTCGGAATAGTAAGACGGATTTTACATATCTCCGTGCCGATAACCTCGGGAAGATACCTGAATACCGCGCTACGCACCGCCGAAAACATACTCGTCCCCAAAAACCTTGCAAAATACCCGTTCAGCGGCGATTCGGCACTCTCGCAGTTCGGTATGATAAAGGGAATGGCACTGCCTATCCTCTTTTTTCCCTCAACTCTGCTTAATTCGATTTCTACCCTGCTCATTCCCGAAATTTCCGAAGCCGAAGCAAGGGGACAGCACGGCTTGGTGCGCGCGGCTACCCGTAATATTTTAAAGCTGACTGCAGTTTTATCCTTTATTTTCGGGGCGGTTTTCTTTGCCGGAGGCAGGGAAATAGGACTGCTTATTTACAAAAGCGAGGAGGTCGGAAATTTACTCCGCGCCCTGTCGCCTATCGTGCCGTTAATGTATCTCGACAGCATTTCCGACGGTATTTTAAAGGGGCTTGACCAGCAGTCCTTTACCTTCAAAACCGCGATTTCCGACTCTGTTATCAGGATAATCCTGATTTTGCTGATTTTGCCGATTTTCGGACTTCGCGGCTTTATATGGATAATGTATTTTTCAAACGTGCTGACCTGTTTTCTAAACGTCGGGCGGCTTTTGAAGGTAAGCAAAGCAAAGCTGTACGCCGTAAAGGAAATAATTCTCCCCACCGTATCGGCGCTTTGTATCGTTCTGCTTGCCGATACCGTTTTGCGGCTATTCGGGAATGTGAATAATCTGGTTTACATAATACTTCTTTGCGTTATTTCTTTGCCTGTTTACGTGCTTTTGATTTTCCTGTTCCGAATTGTAAAACCGGAGGATATAAGAGACTTTTTAAGAAAATAAATCGCCTTTTAAAATTTCAAAATTTCGTTTTACTGTGCCTTCACCGCGCCATTCATAGGCGCGGTCTTTTATATCCTCGCCCGATTTATAAAAATCTCGGTATGCCTCTTTAAATTCCTTAATATAGGTTATCCCGGCATTTTTATTTAAAGGGCAGACTTCAGCGCAAATATCACAGCCCCAAACCGTATTATATCTTTTAAGCGCGGTTTTCTCGGCAAGATTAAGCTCTCTTTTCTGCTGGCTGACAGCCGACAGACATTTGTCCCCTAAATCCCCCCTTGGACAAGCCTTTTTACAGTTGCCGCACAGAGGGCATTTTTTTACCTCATTTTTACAGTCAAGAGGCATGTCCGTGACAATTTCGCCGATAAAGCACCAGCTGCCGTATTTTTCATTTATCAAAAGTCCGTTTTCACCGTAAAGACCAAGTCCCGCCGCCGCGGCCGCGTATACCTCGGGTATCGGAGAATTATCGGTAAACCATTCAAATTTATTATCAATAAATTCGTTTCTGAGCCTGTCGGTTATGCTTTCAAGATATTTCCCCGCAATTTTATGGTAATCGGGAACCGCGGCATATCGGCTGATGTTTTTCGGTTTATCCTCTTTTACTTTATAGGGAAAAAGCATTAAAATAATACTCTTTGCGTTTTCGGGCAGTCGGCTTAAAGCGCGGCAGTTCAGCATTTTACCGCTGACTGTTTCAAAAGAACAAAAGCCAACGTCGCGTATACCTGCCTTGTTGATAATATCAGTTATCCTGCCGTTCATCTCTTACTCCCTTAAAAAAATCCTGCAAAACCGAAAGACATTCGTCCTCCATAATTCCTCCGTAAATTTCCGGCTTATGATTATAAGGATAATCGCAAAGTCTTACCACGCTGTCAATGCTCCCCGCCTTGTAATCGTATGCTCCGAAAATAAGAGTTCTTATTCTCGCGTTAATTATTGCGCCCGCGCACATAGGACAGGGCTCAAGAGTAACATATAAATCACATTCGTCAAGCCGCCAAGTATCTAAGGCTTTGCAGGCGGCGTTTATCGCTTCGATTTCGGCATGGGAAAGGGCGTTTTGCTTTTCTTCGCGCCTATTTCTTGCGGCAGCGATTATTTTTCCGTCCTTAACGATAACTGCGCCGACCGGAACTTCGCCCTTTTTTGCCGCCTCTTTTGCCTGCTCTATAGCGATTTTCATAAATTTGCTTTCCATTTTTCACCTTTAAAAACAGGCGGTCTTATTTTAAAAGACCGCCTTAAAATTAAATTTGACTTGTAAATGCGGCGAACCGTTCTCTCGGATCAAAAACCGGCTGCTTATTCCTTATAATAAACAGGAAAATCGGGTCAAGGAAGCTGAAGAAGACCGATAAAACCGTATAAAGCGTAGCGTTTGAGTAATCGTATGCGGCAACAATACGCCAAAAAGCAACGTAATGCAATACCGTGTAAACAACAGCGCAAAGCATGGTTACAACATAAAAAACTATAACCGGAATAAGGGAAGAAAACTGACTTAAGGTCATATCCGTTCCGTTGTCATAAGCAATTTTAGCGTTTGAAAGTATGGTTGCAAGCGATATTACCGTAAATACAATCAAACAAACACAGGCTATCAGGGTAAGAATATCAAAAATCAGCAACAGGACGCTGAATTTTTCCGATTTTTTTCCGTCCTTACGTCTGTATTTTTCCGCTAATTTTCCGAACGTATAGGAATTTGCAATCGGCACAAAAGCCACCCACGGACTGCTAATTCCCGCAGTTTTTGCCATCTTGTAAACGCCTAAAGCGCGCAGAATATAAAGTGAAAGACAGATAATTGCGATAATAGCGGCATAAATTGCAACCATCGAAATTAAGCCGGCTATCACACCCTCGTCAATTCCTGTTTTAGACAAATCGAAATCCCTTAAAAAATTTGAAAACATATCTCTTCCTCCTAAAAATAAATCAGTGATTCGAGAACGCATATTACAATAAATATTATTATTGCCGGAGAAGTGAAAAACCATTTGCATTTTGCGGACATTTTACTTTCCGTATCGCTTTTCTTAAACTCATAGAGCTCTTTTTTATCTTTATTAAGAGATAAAGCAAATATTCCGAGTAACAAGCACACCGCCAAAAACAGCGAATAAATCAAATTCTGAACCGACTGTGAAAAACCGCTCAAAAAGTAGTCAAACGCGACCGATACAAAATTGTTTGTAGCATGAACAGCAATAGCAATCCAGAGCGAATTCGTCTGAACTACAATGTAACCGAGCACCAAACCTACTAAAAACGCAAAGGGCATCTGCTCAAAGTTTCCGTGCATAATTCCGAACACTATTGCGGAAACAAGCACGGCAAAGCCGTCGCCGTATTTGCGGAGAAGTCCTAAAATAAGTCCCCTACAGGCAAATTCTTCAACAAGTCCCGGTACAACCACGGTTGCTAAAAACGACAGCAAAAATCCGAAAAATCCCTCGGGATTATCCCCGAAATCGACATTATAATCAATACCGAACTGCTCGAAAATATAGCTTGCCTGAGACACCGCGATATTAGCAAAGGAACAAAACGCTATCCCGATAAAAAACATTGCAAGACGGTTTCCCTTTTTGGGTTTACTAAGGGGGACTAAATCGCTTATTCGCTGACCGTTAGATTTATAAATTATTATAAACGGAACGGTAAACATTAATATTGACAAAACAATCTGAAGCACCTGCATTACAGCAGGGTCACTTATAATCCCATAGGCTTTATCGGCTGTAAATCCGAATCTTCCCATTATGAAGATATAAATACTGCTCCAGACCAATGTGATAGCAAGCATTATCACAAGAGACAGCCCTATTATCAGAGCGGATTTTTTTACCGACTTCTTTTCCTCATAGGTTTTAGGTGTAAAACCGTAGGGTACAAAGGTAACATAGCTTTGCGGCGGAGTATCGGTAACTCCCGGAGTCTCATAAATGGGTTCATTTGAAGCGAAGGTTTCATCATTCATCTGTTTTTGATATTCGGTATTGTTTTCTTCCATTTTCCTGCCACCTGCTTTCTAAAGGCTTTTGCCCTCTTCCTTTATACCCCGTTAAAATTATTCCTGCATTTCACTGCCGGTATTTTCGGCTTCGTCGACTGTTTCGGGTTCTACCTCGCCTGCGTCTGCCTCTGCTTCCTCCGGCTTTTCGGTGGGTTCTTCCTCGCTGTGCTCGGTAACCGCGACAGAGAGTATCTTTTCACCATCGCCGACCTTCATTACACGAACACCCTTTGCGGGACGTGCAAAGGTTGAAATATCGCCGCTGTAAATTCTTATAATAATACCGTTTGACGCTATCATAATAAGGTCGTCGTCCTCGGTAACCTCAAGCACCGCCGCAACATCGCCGTATTTATCAACGCGATAATTCATAAGACCCTTGCCGCCGCGCGACTGCAAACGGTAATCGCTTATAGGACTTATTCTTCCGTAACCGGTCTCGGTAATAGTAAGCAGCCTTGTATTCTCGTTGGTAATATCCATTGCAACCACATAATCGTCGTCCTTCATTGTGATTGCCTTAACACCTCTGGCTCCTCTGCCCATGGCGCGGACATTATTTTCATTAAACTGAATAGCCATACCTTTCTTTGTCGCGATAAGCAGGTTATCGTTTCCGCCTGTCATCTTAACAAATATAAGCTCGTCGTCCTCATCAATCGAAATAGCTATAATTCCGCTGCGTCTTGTGTTCCTGAATTCAGAAACCTTTGTGCGCTTTATTATACCTTTCTTTGTTACCATGGTAATAAAGCGTTCCTCATCAAGCTCGGAGGCGGGGAGAATTATTGTTATCTTTTCGTCGGGCATGAGCGGCAGAATATTAATTATATTCATACCCTTAGATGTACGGCTGCCCTCGGGAATTTCGTACGCCTTTATACGGTACATTCTGCCGAGATTTGAGAACAGCATAATATAATCGTGTGACGAGCAGACAAACATGTTTTCAACCACGTCGTCCTCTCTTGTTGTCATACCGGTAATTCCTCTGCCGCCGCGGTGTTGAACATTATAGGTGTCCGCGGGCAGACGCTTAATAAAGCCGTTTTGTGTCTTTGTAAGCACGCACTGCTCCTCGGGGATAAGATCCTCAATATCAACCTCGCCCGCAACGTCGGTAATCTCTGTGCGGCGGTCATCGGAAAATTTATCCCGCAAATTAAGAGCCTCGGTCTTTACTATGTCGAGTATTCTCTCGTGGCTGGCTAAAATTTCCTCACATTCCTTGATAAAGTCAAGCTTTTCCTGCAACTCATCAAGTATTTTCTGTTTTTCAAGACCGGAGAGCTTACCTAACTGCATCTGAACGATGGCGGTTGTCTGAATATCGTCAAGTCCGAAGCGGTCGGACAGCGCCTGTTTGCTCTCAGGAATAGTTTTGCTCGAACGGATAATTTGTATTACCTCGTCAATAAAATCAAGCGCAACCTTTAAGCCCTCTAAAATGTGGGCGCGTTCCTCCGCCTTACGCTTATCATATTCGGTTCTGCGGCGGATTATGTCGCACTGGAAGTCAATACTGCTCTGTAGCATTTCCTTAAGTGTTAGTACCTGCGGCTTGCCGTTTACGATTGCAAGCAGTATTGCACCGAAGGTGGTCTGGAGCGCAGTATTTTTATAAAGCTTGTTAAGCACAACCTGGGGATTAGCGTCCTTTTTAAGGTCAACGACAATTCTTATACCGCCGTCTCGCTTTGAGGAATAGTCAACAACATCGTCAATTCCCTCAATGCGTTTTTCCGCCGCTAAGTCATAGATATTTTTAACTAAATCCTTTTTCCTTACCTTATAAGGAATTTCGGTAATTATTATACGGAATTTTCCGTTCTTGGTCTCTTCAATTTCCGCCTTGCCGCGAAGTGTAATTCTGCCGCGACCTGTAGCGTAAGCCGCTCTTATTCCCGAACGTCCCATAATAATACCGCCGGTCGGGAAGTCGGGTCCCTTTATATACTGGCATATTTCCTGCAAATCAGCGTCGGGATTGTCAATAAGACAGCACATTCCGTCAATAACCTCGCCCAAATTGTGGGGCGGGATTTCGGTCGCCATACCTACAGCTATACCTGACGAGCCGTTTACCAATAGTTGCGGAAAACGGACAGGCAGAACCTCCGGCTCTGTTAATCGGTTATCGTAGTTAGGCACCATATTGACGGTTTCTTTTTCAATATCGTCAAGCATATGGAGCGACAGTCTGTTCATTCTCGACTCTGTATAACGGTAGGCGGCGGCTGGATAACCGTCGATATTACCGAAGTTTCCGTGACCGTCAATCAGCGGATATCGCAAAGAAAAATCCTGCGCCATACGCACCATAGCGTCGTAAACGCTCGCGTCGCCGTGCGGATGGTAAGAACCGAGCACCGAACCGACTGTATCCGCGCATTTACGGTACGCTTTATCGGGGGTTAGTCCGTTTTTATACATTGTATAAAGTATTCTTCTGTGAACCGGCTTTAAGCCGTCCCGCACATCGGGTATAGCACGTCCGACAAGTACGGACATTGAATACTGAAGCATACTGTTTTTAATTTCATCAACGATTTCAACCGGAACTATTTTAGTTTCCTCGTCGCTGGGCCAGTATACGTTTTCCTGCTTCGCCATTTTTTACTCTCCCTTAAATATCAAGATCGGTTGCAAAGACCGCGTTTTCTTCAATGAATTTTCTTCTCGGCTCTACTTCCTCGCCCATTAACATGGTAAAGGTCTGATCCGCAAGCTCAGCGTCCGACATGCTTACCTTAAGCATAGTCCTGTGTTCGGGATCAAGCGTGGTTTCCCAAAGCTGTTCGGGATTCATTTCACCAAGACCCTTATACCGCTGAACGTCAGGCTCGCCGCCTAATTCCGCAACATATCTGTCCTTTTCCTCGTCTGTAAATGCGTCAAAATATCTCTTACCCTTTGCCACTCTGTAAAGCGGCGGCTGAGCTAAATAAACGTGACCTGTTTCAATAAGCTCGGGCATATAGCGGAAGAAAAATGTCAAAAGCAAGGTTCTGATATGCGATCCGTCAACATCGGCATCCGCCATAATAACGATTTTGTCGTAGCGAAGCTTTGTTATATCGAAATTTTCGGCAATTCCCGTTCCCAAAGCTACAATTACGGGGGTCAGCTTATCGTTTCCGTAAACCTTGTCTACTCTTGCCTTTTCGACGTTTAGCATTTTACCCCAAAGCGGAAGTATCGCCTGATATGTGCTGTTTCTGCCCTCAACCGCCGAACCGCCTGCGGAATCTCCCTCGACTATGAAAATTTCGGTCTTAGTCGGGTCGTTTGAAATACAGTCGGTAAGCTTTTCGGGCATTCTTGTCTTTCCGCCGATACCCGATTTATTTCTTTGCAGCTCTCTTGCTTTCTGCGCCGCCTCGCGCGCGTTTGAGGAGGCAATCGACTTATCAAGAATTATTTTAGCCTCGCTCGGATGATCCTCAAGATAATTCATCATCTTTTCGGCCACTATATTATTTACAAGGGTGCCGATAGCCGTATTTCCGAGCTTTGCCTTGGTCTGCGACTCAAACTGCGCGTCGGTAAGCTTAACGCTTAC
>JAEDNG010000020.1 GCA_016302625.1 Clostridiaceae bacterium | reverse complement strand
CCCTTTCGGCTAATTTTTGTTTTTCTTGCGGGCTTGTCCTGCTTCCCGCCTTTATGGCCGCCTTGCAGGCGACGGTGTGGTAAAGATTTTCCGTTTTTTCGGTTTCGGCTAAGGAGGTTTTTATAAGACTTCCCGCAAGCTCGCTTATCAACGCTCGGATATCCTCCGACACAAGGGTAGCCGGAACAGACAGCACTCTGACCGAGCAATTACCGAAATCCTCGGTTTCAAAGCCCGCCGCGTTTAATTTTTCGGCGTTTGAGGTTACAGCGCCGTATTCCTCGCGCGTAAGGGTTACCGTAATCGGAGTTAAAAGCCTTTGCACCTCGATTTTCTGCTCTTTTTTAAGGGTGTTAAAGAGTATTCGCTCGTGCGCCGCGTGCTTATCTATCATAAACACGCTGTCGCCCATCTGAGCTATAATATAAGTGCTAAACGCCTCGCCTATAATAATTATTTCCGGTCTTTCGTCCTCTTCCTCCTTGACTATATCAACAGATATTTTCTCCGGAGGTAGATTTTTTGTCTGTGTCGGATCTTCGTCCAAAAGCTTTTCGTAAAACTTTTCGGGCGGCAAAGGCTCAACCTTTTCACCGTTTTTGCCCATCGTCGAATAATTTTCCGTGAACAGCGGAGTATTGTTATTTTTAAGCTTCAAATTGTTTTCGGGCTTGTGTGACGGAACGTTATTTGTGTAAATCCTTTCGGCAACCGTCGGCTTTTCTATCGCTTGCTGGCGGAATTCCTCTGCTTTCATACGCTCGAAAGGATTAAACGACGGGGTTTTAAGCTTTACCTCGGGTCTTGTATCGCCCTTTGAAAGCGCGTTTTTAACCGCAGAATAGACCGCGTCAAAAATCCTCCGTTCGTCCGAAAAGCGCACCTCGGTTTTAGCCGGGTGAACGTTTACGTCCACCGTGTCAAAGGGTACTGTAAGATACAGCACAAAGCCGGGGAATTTTCCCACCATTGCGCTGTTTTTATACGCCTGCTCCGCGGCGGCGGTAACCGTACCCGAACGGACAAGCCGCCCGTTTAAAAATACAAACTGGTAATTCCTTGTCGGTCTGCAGGAAACGGGCTTGCAGGTAAGTCCGCTGACCTCTATCCTGTCAAGCGCGCCGTCAACCGAAATAAGCGTGCCCGCAAATTCTCTGCCTAAAACGCTGTAAACCGCGCTGTTAATTTTACCGTCGCCCGATGTATTAAGTGTCTGCTTCCCGTCCCTTATAAGCTTAAAGGCGATTTCAGGGTGGGAAAGCGCAATCCTGTCAAGCACCGCGGCGGCGGCGTTAGCCTCGGAAACGTCCTTTTTTAAAAACTTCATTCTGGCGGGAGTATTGTAAAAAATATCCCTTATTATTATTGTCGTCCCGTCAGGACAGCCCGCCTCCTCGTAAAGCGTTTCGCTGCCGCCCTCTATTATATAATGGGTGCCGAGCTGTTCGTCTTTAGGCTTTGTAAACATTTCGGCGCGTGAGACCGACGAAACCGCCGCCAGCGCCTCGCCCCTGAAGCCTAATGTAGCAATAGCGTCAAGGTCGCCGCCTATTTTTATTTTGCTTGTGGCGTGGCGCAAAAACGCCGTCGGAACGTCCTCGTGCGAAATTCCGCAGCCGTTGTCGGTAATGCGGATATAGGTTATTCCGCCGTGCTGAATTTCGACCGTGATATTGTCCGCTCCCGCGTCAATTGAGTTTTCGACAAGCTCTTTTATTACAGACGCGGGGCGCTCCACCACCTCGCCCGCCGCGATAAGCTCCGCTACCCCTTTCGGCAGTAAATTAATTTTCGGCATTTTTACACCTCGCTTTTTTTATACGGACTTCGCCTTGTTGGCTAAATCAAAAAGTATCTGCATAGCCTCAATGGGAGTAAGCGTATTAACGTCAAGTATTTGCAGCTCATGGAGAATATCCTGCGCTCCCTGCATTTCAAGCGGCAGCTGCATATCGGGATTTTCCGCTGTTTTATAGGTGACGATACCCTCCTCCTCGGTCTTTTTAAGTATCTGCTTTGCTCGTTTTATAACAGCTTCGGGAATACCGCTTAATTTCGCGACCTCAATTCCGTAGCTGTCATCCGCTCCGCCGCGGACTATGCGCCGCAAAAAGGTTATATCGTCGCCGCGTTTTTTAACGGCGATATTGTAATTTTTAACGCCCTCGAACTCGTTTTCCATCTCGGTAAGCTCATGGTAATGGGTCGCAAAAAGCGCCTTTGCGCCAAGCTTTTTCTTATCGGCGACATATTCGAGCACCGCACGCGCTATCGACATACCGTCAAAGGTGGAGGTTCCCCTGCCTATTTCGTCAAGAATAAGCAGACTGTTTTTGGTAGCATTCTTTAAAATATCCGCAACCTCGCTCATCTCGACCATAAAGGTGGACTGTCCCGCCGCCAAATCGTCCGACGCCCCGACCCTTGTAAAGATCGCGTCGCAAATGCCGATTTCCGCCATATCCGCCGGAACAAAGCAGCCTATCTGCGCCATCAGCACGATAATCGCGACCTGCCGCATATAGGTAGATTTTCCCGCCATGTTAGGACCGGTTATTATGGCACAGCGGTCGCCCTGCATATTAAGCAGAGTATCGTTTGAAACGAACGGAGTGTTTATCACCTGCTCGACAACCGGATGTCTGCCCGCCTTTATCATGACCGTTCCGCTGTTGTTGACAAGCGGACGGCAGTAGCGGTTGGTGACCGAAACCTCCGCTAACGAGCATAGAACGTCGATTTTTGCAATCGCCGCGGCGGTCTGCTGAAAGCGTTTAAGCTCGCCCGCGGTTTTCTTTCTAATACCGTCGAATATCTCGTATTCAATCTGAACAATTCTATCCTTTGCGGTGAGTACCCGCTTTTCTATATCCTTTAATTCCTCGGTTATAAACCGCTCGCAGTTGGTTAAGGTCTGCTTTCTTATGTAGTCCTCAGGCACTTTATCAAGAAAAGAATTGGTAACCTCGATATAATAGCCGAAAACCTTGTTGTACCTAACGCGGAGATTTTTAATTCCGGTGCGCTCTCTTTCCCTTAACTCTATATCCGAAAGAAAGCCCGTGCCGTTTTCCATGTCTCCCCGCAGGGTATCGACTTCTTCGCTGTAGCCCGGTTTTATCAGTCCCCCCTCGCGGACGGTGACCGGCGGTTCCTCTATTATGGCGCTGTCGATAAGCGAAGTAATATCGTCAAGCCGGTCTATATCGTTATAAATTTCCTTTAACAGCTTGCAGGAGGAATTACTCAAAAGCTCTTTGAGTTCAGGAAATCTGTGGGCGGTGACGGAAAGCGCTATTAAATCCCTTGCGGACGCGGTACCGTATACAGCCTTTGTTATAAGCCGCTCAATATCGCGAATACCCGAGAGGCGTTCGGTTATTTCTCCGCGCAAAATCGTATTGGAATACAGTTCTTCAATCGCGTTCTGACGAAGATTTATTGCGGTTATATTGAGAAGCGGCTTTTCAACCCACGACCTTATAAGCCTTTTGCCCATTGCGGTTTTGGTTTTATCAAGCACCCATAAAAGCGAGCCTCTTTTGGATTTTGTGCGCATTGTTTCGGTAAGCTCTAAATTCCTTATCGCCGTCATGTCAAGCCGCATAAACTGGCTGTCGGTGTAAACGTCTATTTTATTAACCGAAATATTGCCGGTTTTGCCGGTCTCATATAAATATTCGATTACCGCGCCGAAAGCGACCGCCATCGGGGAGCCCTTATCTATTCCGAGATTTTGAAGCTCCGATATGCCGAAACGCTCCCTGTAAAGCGGCTCGGTTTTTTCAAACTTAAAGCTGTCCTCAGGGCGTACCGTTACCGCCGCAGGGAAGTTTTGCTGTAAAAAGTCCCAAAGGGCGGCGGACTTCGCCTTTAAGTCTTCGGGAATTAACACCTCTTTAGGCGCAAACCTTGAAAGCTCGTCGCAGACCTTCGGAGCAAAATCCCCGTCGGGCAGGCAGGTGACGTGACATTCGCCTGTCGACGCATCGGCAAAGCAAAGGCCGACTCCGTTATCGGTCAGCGCTACCGCGGCAAGGTAGTTGTTTCTTCCCTCGTCAAGCATCGCGTCCTCAATTACGGTTCCGGGGGTTATCACTCTTATGATGTCCCGTTTTACAAGCCCTTTCGCCGTAGCGGGGTCCTCGGTCTGCTCGCAGATGGCGACCTTGTGCCCCTTTTCGACAAGCCGCGCGATATAGGCTTCACAGCTGTGGTAAGGAACTCCGCACATGGGGGCGCGTTCCTCCTGTCCGCAGTCCTTTCCCGTAAGCACAAGATCCAGCTCCTCGGAGGCTGTTTTGGCGTCGTCATAAAACATTTCGTAAAAATCGCCGACTCTGAAAAACAGTATGCTGTCCTCGTTCTGCGCCTTAATCTGAAGATACTGCTTCATCATGGGAGACAGCTCCGCCATTTTTTACTTCCTCGCTTTCCGTATCTGAATTAATTGCAAACAGTCTGTTAATGACAGCCGCCGCAGGTTGAGCAGCTGCCGGTACAGCCGCTGTGAAGATCGCAGGTTTCAGGATCCTCGCCGTCAACAGACTTTGAAATTATAACGTTAACCTCGTTTACCATTGTGTCAAGCTCGGCTTTAGCGGTGTTGTACTCCACCATTGCGGGAGAGGACATAATATCGCCGTAAACCTTTCGCAGGTTTTCGTTAAGCGACTTCACCTTTTCGTCGTCCTTATTTTCGGAGTTTACCTCTCTGTCAAGCTCCATTCTTGCGATGTTGAACTTACCAATCGCCTCCTGCAAGGCACTGTCGCTGTCGTTCGCGAGCCTTGCCTTTGCATAGCGGATAAACCGCTCGTCCTGCTGGATTGCCTTACCTAATTCTCTTGCCATTGCTATAACGTCCATTTAAAACCGTTCCTCTCAAATAATTTTTTCCGCTGTGCCTAAAAGCACACGGTCATATGAATTTACTTTTACATTGACGAATTTGCCGAGCAAGTCTTCTCCGCCCTTAAATTCGATTGCCGCCGTACCCGAGGTATGCCCCGACATAAAGCCGTCCTCACTGCCTTTAGAGTCGCAGAGCACC
Source organism: Clostridiaceae bacterium (assembly GCA_016302625.1). Taxonomy (GTDB): domain Bacteria; phylum Bacillota; class Clostridia; order Oscillospirales; family Acutalibacteraceae; genus UBA737. Next base: position 4,757 of record JAEDNG010000020.1, on the reverse strand, counting down.
TTATAGGTTTTTCCTATAAACTTACTTATATTCTTCTCGGCTATTTCTTCTTGAACCTTTAAAAGCTCAGAAAACCATTTTCCCTTTTCTTCTCTAGAGACAGGGTCGTCCATCGCCGCCGCGGGAGTGCCCTCACGCGGAGAATAAATAAAGGTAAAGAGCGAGGAAAACTCAACCTCTTTTACAAGGCTTAAGGTTTCCTTAAAATCCTCGTAGGTCTCGCCCGGAAAGCCGACTATAATATCGGAGGTGAGCGAAACGTCCTCAATCTGCTCCTTTGCGTAATTTATAAGCGACAGGTATTTTTCGCGGTCGTAATGCCTGTTCATAAGCTTTAAAATGCGGTCGCTGCCGCTTTGAAATGGCAGGTGCAGATGACGGCTTACCTTTTCGCAGTCCCTTATTGTGTCGATAAGCTCTTTTGTGCAGTCTTTAGGGTGCGAGGTCATAAACCTTATTCTGAAATCGCCGTCAAGCGCGTTTATCCGCCTTAAAAGCTCTGCGAAATTGACGCCGTAATCGGTGCCCTTTCCGTAGGAATTGACGTTCTGGCCGAGCAATGTTATATCCTTATAACCGGCCGATATCATTTCCCGCGCCTCGGCTAAAATCTGCTCAGGGTCGCGCGAACGCTCACGCCCTCTTACATACGGCACTATACAGTAGGTGCAGAAATTATCACACCCGTACATAATCGGAAGCCAGCCCTTAAAGGTACCGTCTCGCTTTATCGGGACGTTTTCGGGAATTTCGCCGTTATCAAGGGTTAAATCAAAAATTCTGCCCGCACCGGACAGCCTTTTATATAAAAATTCGGGCAGTCTGTACTGCACCTGAGTACCGAAAACCATATCGACATAAGGATAGCTTCGCTTTATTTTCTCGGCAACGCTCTGTCTTTGCGCCATACAGCCGCAGACCGCGACAATGATATCGGGATTTGCCTTTTTAAGCGCCTTTGTCGTGCCTATATTGCCGTAAACCCTGTCCTCCGCGTGCTCCCTTACCGCGCAGGTGTTGAAAATAATAAACTGCGCGTCGGTCATATCTTCGGTCATAATATATCCCGATTCCGTAAGCATACCTTTGAGCCGCTCGGAATCGCTGACATTCTGCTGACAGCCGAAGGTCACAACGCAGGCTTTGGGTGTTTTTCCGTATATTTTAAAGGCGAGCGCGGCGGTTCTTTTCGCATATGCGCTCTGTTCAGCCGTGATTTCGGCAGTGTTCGCCGTTTTATACAATTACAATTCTCCGTTCAGACTTTAATAAAGAGTTATTTTTGTATTATAACATATAATTTTAAAAAAATCTACTGTTTGAAATACGCTTTTTAATTTTATTAAACGCATTAATACCCGACGGGGTTAATCGGTTTTTGAAAACGCAATTATCCCTGTCGGGTATGAAATTCAATATAATTTTCAGTTGAAAAAGACCGTGATTTCGGTGCCCTCGCCAAGCTTGCTGTCAATTGCAATTTTTCCGTTTAAAGACGCGGCGATGTGCTTTACTATCGAAAGTCCCAGCCCCGTGCCTCCGCTTTGCTTTGAGCGGCTTTTATCAACTCTGTAAAACCGCTCAAAGACACGCTCTGTGTACTCGGGCGCTATGCCTATTCCCGTGTCCTTTACGCTTACAAAGGGCGCGCCGTCCTTTTTGCCGACGGTAACTGTGACCGAACCGTTTTCCTTATTGTATTTTACCGCGTTGTCGCAAAGATTGTATATCATTTCAAATACAAGCGCTTCACTTGCTGTTATCTCGGCGTTCTCACCGCTTACCGAAAGGGTAATACCGTGTTTTTCGGCAACCGGAGACAGCCGTTTTGCAACCTCGTCGGCGATACTTAACAAATCCACTGTTTCGGTTTCTCCTATGTTACCCTCGTCAAGCTCTGACAGCTTTATTATATCGTTCACAAGGTTAATAAGCCTTGAAGCCTCCTTATTTATATCGTCCGCAAAGCCTTTAACGTCGTCCGGGTTTACCATTCCGTTTTTAAGCATATCGGAAATGCCCAGAATCGATGTAAGGGGTGTTTTAAGCTCGTGCGAAACATTCGCGGTAAACTCGCGGCGAAGCTTTTCGCGCTTTTCCTTTTCTGTAATGTCGATAACAAGAATTACCGCGCCGCAGGGTTTCCCCTTTTCGTCAAAAACAGGGTTGGCGGTGACTTCGTAATACATACCGTTAAGCTTTATCACATTTTCAAAGCGGCGGCTTTCCTCAATATTAACAAAAACCTCTCTGAAGGTCTCACTGCGGTTAAGGGTAAGAATATTTTTGCCGTTTATATCCTCATGAACGCCGAAAAATTTCTTTATGCTTGAATTGTGGGTCAGAATATAACCCTTTATATCGGTAAGCAGCAGACCCTCGCTCATATTCTCTGCAATCGTTTCAAATTCGCGGCGGCTTCTTGACAGCTCGGCTATCTGGCGGTCGATTTTTCGCTTTTGCAAATTGATTTTAGAAACAAAGGGAGCTAACTCCTCGTAGGTTTCATCAATCACGGTTTCATCAAGATTGATTTCATTAATCGGCTTTAGTATTCTTTTGGATATTACCGACGCTAAGACAAGCGCTAAAACAAAGGCAAGCACCGCAATGGCGGCAATCGGCGGCAAAAGCTCAATAATAACCGCTCCCACAGTAAGTGAAGTGCCCGATACTCTTAGTACATTTCCGTTTTCGAGCAGTACGGCATAATAGCAGGTATTTACCCCCAAGGTTTCGGAATGTCTTACGGCATAGCCGTGTCCGTCCTTTAAAGCCTCTTTAAATTCTTCTCTTTGAGCGTGATTTTCCATTGCCAATGCTACCGCTTTATTGTCATAAAGGACATTTCCGTTATTGTCAATAAGCGTTATGCGCTCTTTTATCGACGAATATTTTTTCAGTTCGGCTTCATCCGCCGAAATGCTTATAATATTCGCCTTGCTTTCAAGCTCTGTGTATCTGCTTTCAATATAAATCTGATACTGAACTCCTATTATAAAAACAAGGCAGGCAAGCATTGTGATAATAGAAGTAATTAAAATTCCCCTGAATATTTTTTTAGTCATAGCCGTTTCCCCAATCAGCCTATTTTATAGCCTATTCCTCTGACCGTTTCTACAAGCGCACCGCACTCGCGAAGCTTAGTCCTGAGTGTTTTTATATGCACGTCCACCGTTCGGTTTTCACCGTCGTAATCGTAGCCCCATATTTCCTCTAAAAGACGGTCGCGCGAAAAAACCATTCCTCGGTTTTTAAGCATAAGGCAGAGCATTTCAAATTCTTTAAGGGTTAGCGAAACGCTTTCGCCCGAAACCGTTACAATATGCTTAGATGGGTTTACATAAAGCTTGCCCACGGAATACTCTGCGTCAGCGGATTTTGTGCGCCGCAAAAGAGCCTTGATTCGCGAGATAAGCTCCATTGTTCCGAAAGGCTTTGCAATATAATCGTCCGCTCCCGAATCGAGCCCCTCCACCTTATCGTATTCGCTTGATTTTGCGGTTAACATAATAACAGGAAGATCGGCGGTATCGGCGCGTGAACGCAGCCATTTAAGCACCGAAATCCCGTCCTCCTCGGGAAGCATTATATCAAGCAGCGCAAGGTCGGGTTTTCTGCTTTCAACAGCCTTTTTAAACTCAGACGGAAGTTCAAAGCCCACAACCTCCATACCCGTCTGCTTTAAAGCGTATATTACGAATTTTCTGATGCTTTCGTCGTCCTCAAGAAGATATATCATAGCTTTTCTCCTTACAGCAGCGGCTGACCGTTGATTTCAAGCTTAAATGTCAGCCCTAATTTTTCTGCGGCTTTACGGCAGAGAATCATACGACCCATAAATATTTCAAAATATTCCATAATACTGCCGTAGCGCGTGTCGATAGATAGCTTTAAGGTTATTACGGTTTTAGCCTCGTTAATTTCAAGCGCGGAACGCTTTACAGAGTAGTTTACCCTGTCATGAATATCAAAAGTGGATTTGTCGCGGTTGCGAACGCGACTGCGTCGAACGTCGGATTTATCGGCTAAAATAAGCGCGGCGGAAACCGCGTCCACCGGTACTCCCGTACCCTCGTCGTGATTGCCTATTGCCGATACTATTGTCGCAATGTCCGAAGCTTCCATATTAAGATTATCAAGAATACGAAACGCCATTACTGCGCCGCTTTGCGAATGGTCGATACGGTTGACAAGATTTCCGATATCGTGCAGATAAGCCGCTATTTTAGCAAGCTCGATCTCATGCTCGGAATACTCCATTACAGACAGAATATAGCGGCAGGTTTCCGCAACCTTTCCGACGTGGGCGAAGCTGTGTTCGGTAAAGCCTAATGCCGCAAGCGACTTATCCGCTCCCGTAATATAGGCTTTTACCGCTTCGTTCTTTTTTAATTCTTCAAAGGTAAGCATATATTTCCTCCCTTAGGCTGACGAAAGTCAAACCCGTCACGCCTGACATTTGAATAATTTTGTTCGCACTTGTCTCATCTCTTGCAATACGACAGTATTGCTGCGTTCTTCGACTTCGCCCGAATCAAAATTCTTCTAAATGGCAGGTCGAAGAGTTTGTGTCTCCGCCTTTTTTCGTCCTGCAAAGCGCGAATTTGCGGGAATACGCGGTATTTCAAAAATGAGTGCAAAGCAGGCGGGAAAAGGCGGTGACTGGGCCCGTAACGGGGTCGACTTTCGTCAGCCTAACGCGGGAGGCGCCGCTTAGTTTTCGTGTGTTCCCGTAATCGAATATTCTACCCACT
>JAEDNG010000208.1 GCA_016302625.1 Clostridiaceae bacterium | reverse complement strand
GGTTTTCGCCGCCGTTTTGGGCATTTTAAAGACAGTCGGAGGTGTTAAAATGACGGATATTGATTTAATTAATGCGGCGGCAGAGTCCCTTAGAAATTCATATTCGCCCTATTCGGGATTTAAGGTCGGCGCGGCTTTGCTTTGCGCTTCGGGCAAGTTTTTTTGCGGCTGTAATATTGAAAACGCGTCCTATTCCGCAGGTATTTGCGCCGAAAGAACGGCGATTTTTAAGGCGGTTTCAGAGGGCGAGCGCGAATTTGTAAAGCTTGCGCTGGTTGGGGGAAAGGACGGCAAAATAAGCGATTTTTGCTACCCCTGCGGAATATGCCGTCAGGTGATTTCGGAATTTTGCGGAGCTGACTTTATAATAGTGACCTTTGACGGTAAAAAAATCAGAACACACACGCTTGGCGAGTTACTGCCTTTAAGCTTCGGGAGGAAAAATTTATGCGAATGACCGATATAATTGAAAAAAAGCGTTACGGAAATGAGCTTGACGACAGAGAAATACGCTTTTTTGTGTCAGGCGTTACCGACAAATCCATTCCCGATTATCAGATTTGCGCGCTTTTAATGGCGATTGTATTAAACGGAATGAACGAGCGTGAAACCCTCACTCTTACGACCGAAATGGCAAAAAGCGGCGATATACTTGATTTGTCCGACCTTGAAAACACCGTCGATAAGCACAGCACCGGCGGGGTAGGCGATAAAACCACCCTCGTTGTTGCGCCGATTGCGGCGGCGCTCGGTTGTACTGTTGCTAAAATGTCGGGCAGGGGCTTAGGGTTTACCGGCGGAACGGTGGATAAGCTTCAGTCTATAACAGGTTATAATATTTCTGTTCCGACCGAAAAATTCAAGGAAAACGCAAGAAAATACGGCATGTGCGTCGTAGGACAGAGCGGTAATTTCGCACCCGCAGACAAACGGCTTTACGCTCTGCGCGACGTAACCGCGACGGTTGACAGTATTCCGCTTATCGCGTCAAGCATTATGAGCAAAAAGCTGGCGGCGGGAGCAGAGACTATCGTGCTTGACGTGAAATACGGCAGCGGAGCCTTTATGAAAACACCTGCCGACGCCCAAAAGCTTGCCCTTTCAATGGTCAAAATAGGAAAGGGTGCGGGAAGAAAAATGTCGGCGCTGATAACCGATATGGACGTGCCGCTGGGCTTTAACATAGGCAATTCCCTTGAAGTAATGGAGGCGGTTAAGGTCTTAAAGGGTGAGGGCCCTGATGACCTTACCGAGCTTTGTATAAGCATAGCGGCTCAAATGTATTCAAAAAGCTTTTCTTTAGGCAAAGTGGAAAGCATTTCGGCGGTAAAGCGCGTGATAGCAGACGGCAGCGCTTTTGAAACGCTTTGCAAAGCGGTTGCTGCTCAGGACGGCAACGAAAAGCTGCTTACAGGCGAGCATGAGTTTAAAAAACCCGAAAGTTGTACAGAGGTTTTTGCTCCTAAAAACGGATATATAAGCCTTTTAAACAGTCAGATAATAGGAAAAGCCTCGTCCGTTGCGGGAGCGGGCAGGGAAAGGCTTGACGATACTGTGGATTATACAGCCGGAATAGTGCTCGATAAGAAATACGGAGAGTATATAAAGAAGGGCGAGCGGCTGGCTACCGTTTACGGAAAACAAGAAAAAACTAAGATCGCGGCAGAGGAGCTTATCAAAGCTTACGACTTCAGTGCCGAAAAGCCCGATAAAAAGCCGCTTGTTTATAAAATCATTGACTGAGAAGGGTGAAAGAAATGCCGCTTTGCGAAAGACCCGAATATATACACGAGCCGACGCCGCTCCAGTGCGGGCAGGCGGTGCTTGCAATGCTGGGCGGCTTGTCTGTCGGCGAGATAGTTAAAATATTAGATAACGAGAGGGAAACTACCCTAAAGGAAATGTTTTATGCGCTTGATTTTCTGGGTATTGCATATAAAGCGCAAAGGGTAGAGGTTCATAATAAATCCGAGCTGCCGCCTGTTTGCATTTTAAGCCTTGAAACACCGC
>JAEDNG010000019.1 GCA_016302625.1 Clostridiaceae bacterium | reverse complement strand
ACGGCTAACGATATTATAGAAAATCCGAAAAAATACAGCGAAAAATGCCGCGGCAAAAAGCTTGCGACCCTCTTTTTTGAGCCGTCCACCAGAACCCGCTTAAGCTTTGAGGCGGCGATGTATGAGCTGGGCGGAAATGTTTTGGGCTTCAGCGAATCCCAAAGCTCCTCTGCGGCAAAGGGTGAAAGCGTTGCCGACACCGCAAAAACCGTCAGCTGTTATGCCGATATTATCGCCATGCGCCACCCGAAAGAGGGCGCGCCCCTTGTCGCGGCGATGAACGCGGACGTACCCGTAATAAACGCGGGGGACGGCGGTCACAACCACCCGACCCAGACCCTTGCCGACCTGCTTACAATCTACCGTGAAAAGGGCGGTTTTGAAAATTTGACCGTCGGTCTTTGCGGCGACCTTAAATTCGGCAGAACGGTTCACTCGCTAATAGCGGCGCTTTCCCGCTACGCGGGGGTAAAGTTTGTGCTTATTTCCCCTACGGAGCTTAAATTACCGAGCTATGTAAAGGATACGCTTAAGGATAAGGGTATACCCTATACCGAAACCGACAGCCTTGAAAATTCGCTTAAAGACCTTGATATTCTTTATATGACAAGAGTACAAAGAGAGCGCTTCTTCAACGAGGAGGACTATTTAAGGCTTAAGGACACCTATATTTTAACCCCCGAAAAGCTTAAAAACGCGGGCGAGGGCTTAAAAATTCTCCACCCGCTGCCCAGAGTAAACGAGATAAGCGTCGCGGTGGACAGCGACCCGCGAGCCTGTTATTTTAAGCAGGTGCTTTACGGCAAATATATGCGAATGGCGCTAATCCTAATGCTTTTGGAGATAGAACAATGAATATAGATTCAATTAAAAACGGAATTGTTATCGACCACATAACCGCAGGCAAGGGGATGGAGATTTACAAGCTTTTGGGGCTTGACAGCCTTGACTGCTCTGTGGCGCTTATTAAAAACGTGGGGAGCCGTAAGATGGGCAAAAAGGATATTATCAAAATCGACTCGGACTTTGATGTTGACACCGATATTTTGGGCTTTGTTGACCCTGATGTTACGGTAAATATTATTAAGGACGGCAAAATCGCCGAGAAAAAGACCATAGGACTGCCCGAAAGGCTTAATAATGTGCTTATTTGCAAAAATCCGCGCTGTATCTCCGCAACCGAGCAGGAGCTGCCGCAGATTTTTAAATTGACCGACAGGGAGCGGAGAATTTACCGCTGCATATATTGCGAAACAAAGGCGAAAAACAGCGCACTTTGACGAATAATAAGGCGAGATTAAAAAATCGCCTTATTTTTTTTTACATCGGACAAGATTCTATCATTTTTTCACCTTTAAAGTCATATACTTTTGTATAGCGATGTATTTATTTACGTCTAAAGTAAAAAGGAAAGGTGATAAAACAATGAACGGTTTTTATCCGGAAGGATGGTTAAGCATAACCACGGAAAGTAAAAGAAAATTTACCCCCTCGTTTCTTGCGGAGGCGCAGGCAAAGGAAACGGTGCTTGAATCGACGGTGTTAATGTGCGATGCGGAGCACAACCTTATTGTAGGTTTAGGCTCGGTAAAGGGTATTATTCCGCGCGAGGAGGGGGCAATCGGCATTTCGGACGGCTCTACACGCGATATTGCTTTGATTTCTCGCGTCGGAAAGCCGGTCAGCTTTGTTATAACCGCACTTAAATGCGATGATTTCGGTCATTTATATGCTATTCTCTCCCGCCGCAGAGCGCAGGAGCTTTGCAAAAACTACATAATGAACTGCCGCAAAACCGGCGATATAATCGACGCTAAGGTAACCCACCTTGAGTCCTTCGGCGCGTTCTGCGATATAGGCTGCGGAAATATCGCCCTCTTACCCATTGACGCAATTTCGGTTTCCCGCATTTCACACCCGAAAGACCGCTTTTCTGTGGGCGACAGCATTAAAGTCATAATAAAAAGCGTAGCGGAGGACGGCAAGATCACCCTATCTCACAAGGAGCTTTTAGGCACATGGGAGGAAAACGCCGCCATGTTCGCCCCCGGGCAGACCGTCACCGGAGTTATCAGAAGCATTGAGGATTACGGAATTTTCGTTGAGCTGACGCCAAATTTAGCCGGTCTTGCCGAGCCGCGCCCCGACGTGTTTATCGGACAGCAGGCAAGCGTTTACATAAAAAGCATAATCCGGGAGAAAATGAAGATAAAACTTATTATTATTGACAGCTTTGACACGCCTTATTCACCCGAAATAAAATATTTTTACGAGGGCGATACACTTGACGAGTGGGAATATTCCCCGAATGATTGCTGTAAGCGCATATCCACAAAATTTTGCGGATAACGCCTTAATTTAATATAATTATATTTCCAATACAGAAACGGTGTATTTCCCCCTAAAACAGGGTAAAATACACCGCTTTTTTATAAGCCTGCCCGAAAACCGCCTTTTAAGAAAATGAATGGTGTTTTATATGTCCGGAAACTTACTGCAATTTCTTATATGGTAAGGCAAATTTCATTATTTTTCTGAAAAAATGAAAAATATGAAAAAAAGCTTGATTTTTTTGAATAAGTGTGTTATGATACTACGGTACGCTGCCTAATTGCGGCGTGATACATGCGATGATGCGGGAGGTGGCCGACCTCGAGTCGGGAAATTTCCGCGGAGTATGTCCGATTTTAAACCGGGCGAAAAAGATGGAGTACATAAAAGATCTTGCGGCTTTTGTGTACAGCGGCGGAGCGATCCGCTGTCCGGAATTGTCTGTAACCCCAGCAATGCCGGTTTTATAATGTGCCGTGAAGAAAAACACGGCAGGTTGTAAGTTTTGCCCGCCAACTATTTAAGGAGGCGAATTTCACATGGCAGTGAAAGAAAAAATCCGTATTCGTATCAAAGGTTACGACCACGCGCTTGTAGACCAGTCCGCTGAAAAGATAGTGGAAACCGCTAAACGTACAGGTGCAAGGGTTTCGGGACCCGTACCGCTCCCGACCGAAAAGGAAGTCGTTACCATTCTCCGCGCTGTTCATAAGTATAAGGACAGCCGCGAGCAGTTTGAGACGAGAACGCACAAAAGGCTCATTGACATTATCAGACCGTCCAACAAAACTGTTGAGGCTCTGACAAATCTTGAGCTCCCCGCCGGAGTAGAGATTGAAATTAAGCTTTAATTTCTTGCACGGTGTGGTCAAGTTGGCAAAAGCCAACCAATAACCAAAGGAGGAAAAAACAATGAAAAAGGGTATCATCGGTAAAAAGCTCGGTATGACCCAGCTTTTCGATGCAAACGGAAACGTTGTTCCGGTAACCGTTATTGAAGCGGGTCCCTGCGTTATTTCGCAGAAGAAGACAGCCGAGAACGACGGATACGAGGCTGTTCAGGTAGGCTACGGCGACCTCAAGGCCTCTAAGGTAACCAAGCCCCAGAAGGGTCACTTCGCTAAAGGCGATGTTGCTCCGAAGAAGGTTCTTCGCGAGTTCCGCTTTGAGGACACTTCCGCTATGAACGTGGGCGACATTATTAAGGCTGACGTCTTCGCAGAGGGCGACGCTGTTGATGTTCGCGGCACTTCAAAGGGTAAGGGTTACGCCGGCACTATTAAGCGCTGGAATTTCGGAAGACTTAAAGAGACACACGGTACAGGTCCTGTTCACCGTCACGGCGGTTCACTCGGCGCCTGCTCCAGCCCCTCAAGAGTCTTCAAGGGCAAGAAAATGGCCGGACATCTCGGTAATGAGCGTGTAACCGTTCAGAACCTGAGTGTCGTTAAGGTAGACGCAGAGAAGAACATCATCGCCGTTAAGGGCGCCGTTCCCGGACCCAAGGGCGGTATCGTGGTTCTTTTCGACAGCGTTAAAGCCTAAGGGAAGGAGTGTTTTAAATTATGCCTAATATAGCAGTAGTCGATATGGCGGGTAAAAGCGTCGGTGAAATCGCGCTTAGCGACGCCGTTTTCGGAATCGCCCCCAACGCGGTTGTAATGCATATGGCGGTTGTAAACTACCTTGCGAACCAGCGTCAGGGCACACAATCCACTCTGACCCGCACAGAGGTCTCGGGCGGCGGCAAGAAGCCGTGGAGACAGAAAGGAACAGGTCACGCAAGACAGGGTTCCACAAGAGCTCCCCAGTGGAGACACGGCGGCATTGTTCACGCCCCGAAGCCGAGAGATTATTCCTACTCTCTTAACAAAAAGGTAAGAAGACTTGCTCTTAAATCCGCTTTGTCGGATAAGGTTGCCACAGGCGATATGATAGTTCTCGACGAGTTAAAGCTCGACACCTACAAGACCAAGACCGTTGCGGAGTGCTTAAAGGCTATCGGCGCGGGCAAGAAGACTCTTATAGTGCTTGAGGACAACAACGCCTATGCCGTAAAGAGCATTGCTAACATCGCGGGCGCTAAATCCGCGCAGGTTAACACAATCAACACCTACGACATTATCAACGCCGACACACTCGTTGTCGTTAAGAATGCCGTAGCAAAGCTTGAGGAGGTGTATGCATAATGAAAGCCGCACAGGATATCATTATAGCTCCGGTAATAACCGAAAAAAGTATGTCGGGAATCGCCGATAAGAAGTACACCTTTAAGGTGGCAAAGGACGCTAACAAGATAGAAATTGCCGACGCCGTAGCAAAGCTTTTCAAGGTTGACGTTGCCAAGGTTAACACCATCAACGTCCGCGGCAAAGAAAGGCGCATGGGCCGTTACAGCGGTTATACAGCTGCCTGGAAAAAGGCAATCGTTACCTTAAAGCCCGATTCAAAGCCGATTGAGTTCTTTGACGGTCTTATCTGATAAGCGTCTTTAAGGAAATCAAGGATTTCCGGTGATGTATGAAGTTTAAATTTAAAAACTTCGCTAAGCCAAAATAGGAGAGTGAAACAAATGGCAATCAAACATTACAAGCCTACTACTCCGGGCCGCCGCAATATGACCACAATGGATTATTCGGGTCTTTCAAAGGTAGCTCCGGAAAGAAGCTTGCTTGAGCCTATCAAGAAAAATGCCGGACGCAACAGCTACGGCAGAATCACCGTCCGCCACAGAGGCGGCGGCAACCGCAGAAAATACAGGGTTATCGATTTCAAGAGAGAGCGTTTCGGAATCCCCGCAACGGTTATGACTCTTGAGTATGACCCGAACCGTTCCGCTTTTATCGCCCTCGTTCAGTATGAGGACGGCGAAAAACGCTACATTATCGCTCCGCAGGATTTAAAGGTGGGCGACGTAATAGTTAGCGGTCCCGACGCCGACATTAAGCCCGGCAACGCGCTTCCGCTTAACAATATACCGGTAGGTACCTTCCTGCACAACATTGAGCTTTATCCCGGAAAGGGAGCACAGATGGCGCGTTCCGCCGGTAACATGGCGCAGCTTATGGCTAAGGAAAACGGCATGGCGCTTCTCCGTCTGCCTTCAGGCGAGCTCCGCAACGTACCGGCAGGCTGTATGGCTACCGTCGGCGTGGTTTCAAATCCGGAGCACGCAAACGTAAATTACGGTAAAGCCGGCCGCAAGCGTCATATGGGCTGGAGACCTACCGTTCGCGGTTCTGTAATGAACCCCTGCGATCACCCGCACGGCGGTGGTGAAGGTAAGTCACCGATCGGACGTCCGGGACCTGTTACTCCGTGGGGCAAGCCCGCTCTCGGATACAAGACCCGTCAGAAGAACAAGCGCACCGATAAGTATATCGTAAAGCGCCGTAAGTAATTCGACGAAAGGAGATTTCATCATGGGAAGAAGCATTAAAAAGGGCCCTTATGTGCAGCCTGTGCTGCTCAAGAGAGTCAAAGAAATGAACGAAGCCGGCGAAAAGCGCGTGCTTAAGACCTGGAGCCGTTCCTCGACCATTTTCCCCGATTTCGTCGGACATACTTTCGCGGTTCATGACGGTCGCAAGCATGTTCCGGTTTATGTAACCGAGGATATGGTCGGTCACAAGCTCGGTGAGTTCGCGCCGACAAGAACCTTTAAGGGTCACGCCGGTTCCAAAACCACCGGTAAGTAAGCGGCTGAAAGGAGAGTTTAACTATGGAAGCAAGGGCTACACTTAAATACGCCCGTATTTCACCCCGCAAGGTGAAGATTGTTATGGATTTAATCCGCAATCAGGATGCTGACAAGGCTATGGCTATACTCAAATTTACTCCTAAGTCCGCTTGCGAGTATTTAGAGAAGCTTTTAGCGTCAGCTATAGCAAACGCAGAAAACAATCACAATATGGATGTTTCAAAGCTTTACGTTGCTGAGTGCTTCGTATGCCCCGGACCGACTCTCAAGAGAATCCGTCCGAAGGATCACGGCAGAGCGCACAGAATCTTAAAGAGAACAAGCCATATGACAATCGTTCTTAAAGAACGCGAGATTTAAGAAGGAGGTTAAGTTATGGGCCAGAAGGTTAATCCCCACGGTCTCCGTGTGGGCGTAATTAAAAACTGGGACTCACGTTGGTTTGCCAATGATAACGTGTTCGGCGATACATTGGTTGAGGACTACAACCTCCGTAAATACCTGAAAAAAGCTCTTTTCACAGCAGGTATTTCTAAAATCGAAATCGAACGTGACGATAAGCGCGTAAGATTACACATTCACTGCGCAAAGCCGGGTATGGTAATCGGACGCAACGGCAGCGAAATCGAAAAGCTTCGCGCCACCTGCCAGCAGATGCTCGGCAAACCGGTTGTAATCAACATTGTTGAGATTAAGAATCCGGATGCTAACGCTCAGCTTGTTGCCGAGAATATCGCGGCACAGCTTGAAAAGCGTATTTCCTTCCGCCGTGCCATGAAGCTCGCCATCGGCAGAGCTATGAGACTCGGCGTAAAGGGTATCAAAACACAGGTTTCAGGACGTTTAGGCGGTGCTGAAATCGCAAGAAGCGAGCAGTATCACGAGGGAACCATTCCGCTTCAGACCTTAAGAGCAGATATCGAGTACGGTTTTGCAGAGGCAAATACCACCTACGGACGTATCGGCGTAAAGGTTTGGATTTATAAAGGAGAGGTTCTTGCTGATAACCGCAAGGTTAAAAAGGAAGGAGGAGCCCGCTGATGTTAATGCCAAAGCGTGTTAAATACCGCAGAGTACACCGCGGACGTCTTACGGGTACAGCCTCAAGAGGCAATACCGTAACCCACGGCGATTACGGTCTTCAGGCTTTAGAGCCCGCGTGGATCACCTCCAATCAGATCGAGGCTGCCCGTATCGCCATGACCCGTTATATTAAGCGTGGCGGTCAGGTATGGATAAAGATTTTCCCGGATAAGCCGATTACAGAGAAGCCGGCCGAGACCCGAATGGGTTCAGGTAAAGGCTCTCCGGAGTACTGGGTAGCGGTCGTTAAGCCCGGCCGCGTAATGTTCGAAATCGGCGGAGTAAGCGAGGAGCTGGCCCGTGAGGCTATGCGTCTTGCCGCAAACAAGCTTCCTATTAAGTGCAAGTTTGTCAGTAAGCAGGAAATGGGTGGTGAGCAGTAATGAATGCAAAGGAAATCAGACAGAGCACTTTGCCCGAGCTTAATGAGCAGTTGACAAAGCTTAAAGAAGAATTATTTAATCTGCGTTTCCAACTCGCCATTAACCAGCTCGATAACCCCATGCGTATAGTTGCTGTCAAAAAGGATATCGCTCGCATTAAAACAGTTATCCGCGAGAACGAAATCAAGAACGACAGCGCGAACGCTTAAAAGAGGGAGGAAAAGCTAAATGAGCGAAAGAAACCTTCGTAAAACAAGAGTGGGTAAGGTTGTAAGCGACAAGATGGATAAAACCGTCGTCGTTGCGATCGAGGATAACGTAAAGCATCCGCTCTATAAGAAGATTATCAAGAACACAATAAGACTTAAAGCTCATGATGAGAATAATTCCTGTGGCGTTGGCGACAGAGTTCTTATTATGGAGACCAGACCACTCTCCAAGGATAAACGCTGGCGTGTGGCTGAAATAATCGAAAAGGCTAAGTAGTCTTACAAGGAGGAAAACACTGTGATACAACAACAGAGTTACCTCAAGGTTGCCGACAACACCGGTGCAAAGGAAATCATGTGCATCCGCGTTCTTGGAGGCTCCAGAAGGAGGTATGCCAACATTGGCGACGTCATCGTGGCTTCTGTTAAAAAGGCCGCTCCGGGCGGTACTGTTAAGAAGGGCGACGTTGTAAAGGCCGTTGTGGTTCGTTCCGCGAGAGGTCTTCGCCGCAATGACGGCACATACATCAGATTCGACGAAAATGCGGCAGTTCTTATCCGTGACGACAAGAATCCGAGAGGAACACGTATTTTCGGGCCGGTAGCCAGAGAGCTGCGCGACAAGGATTACACCAAAATCCTGTCCTTGGCTCCCGAAGTGCTTTAATGGGAGGTAGAAAAGATGAGTAAGCTTCACGTTAAAACAGGGGATACCGTAATCCTCCTCACAGGAGACAAAAAGGACCGCAAAAAGACCGGTAAGGTACTTGAGGTCAGCCCCAAAGAGGGTAAGGTAATCGTTGAGGGCATCAACAAGGTTAAGAAGCATGTAAAGCCGAAAAAGGCGGGCGATCCGTCCGGTATAATCGAGACCGAGGGCGCAATTTACGCTTGCAAGGTTCAGGTTGTATGTCCTAAATGCAATAAGCCGACAAGAGTAGGTACAAAAATCTACGAGGACGGCAAAAAAGACCGCATGTGCAAAAAATGCGGCGAGACTTTTTAAGAGATAAGGAGGACATGACATGTCAACACTGTCGAACGAGTATAAAAATTCTATTGCTCCCGCACTGATGACAAAATTTGGCTACAAGAGCGTCATGCAGATTCCGAAGCTCGAGAAGGTCGTTATCAATGTAGGCGCCGGCGAGGCTAAGGAAAACTCAAAGGTAATAGACGCTATTATCCGCGATTTAAGCCTCATCACCGGTCAGAAAGCCGTTCCCTGCCGCGCGAAGAAGTCGGTTGCTAACTTCAAGCTTCGCGAGGGCATGCCGATCGGCGCAAAGGTCACACTCCGCGGCGAGCGCATGTATGAATTTGTCGAGAGACTTTTCAACGCCGCTCTTCCGAGAGTAAGAGACTTCAGAGGAATTAATCCCGACGCTTTTGACGGCCGCGGCAACTATGCCATGGGCGTTAAGGAGCAGCTGATATTCCCTGAAATCGAGTATGACAAGATCGATAAGGTACGCGGTATGGACATAATTTTTGTCACCACCGCTAAAACAGATGAAGAGGCTCGTGAGTTACTCACACTTATGGGCGCTCCGTTTGCGAGATAAGGAGAAGTAATATGGCTAAGACTGCTATGAAAGTTAAGCAGGCAAGACCTGCTAAGTTTTCAACAAGAGAGTACAACAGATGCAAAATCTGCGGCCGCCCGCACGCTTATCTTCGCAAGTACGGCATTTGCCGTATATGCTTCAGAGAGCTTGCCTATAAGGGTGAGATCCCCGGAGTGAAGAAGGCAAGCTGGTAAGGCAGAACGCTAAAGGAGGTTGACGACATGCAAATCAGCGATACAATAGCAGATATGCTTACGAGAATTCGTAACGCGGCTTCTGCAAAGCATGATTCGGTAGATGTTCCTGCGTCAAACGTTAAAAAGGCTATCGCCCAGATTTTACTTGACGAGGGATATATAACAGGCTTTCAGGTCGAGGAAGACGGAAAGCAGGGCGTAATTCATATCACTTTGAAGTACGGCCGCAATAAATCGCAGGTTATCAACGGAATTAGACGTGTTTCTAAGCCGGGACTGCGCATTTATACAAACGTAGAGGAAATGCCCAAGGTCATGAAGGGCCTCGGCATTGCAATCCTTTCCACCTCTAAGGGCATAATGACAGACAAGCAGGCGCGCAAAGCCAATGTCGGCGGCGAAGTCCTCGCTTATGTCTGGTAAGGAGGTGCCAAGGATGTCAAGAATAGGAAAGAAACCTATCACAATTCCTGCCGGTGTCGATGTTAAGATTGACGGACACAAGGTAACCGTAAAGGGCCCGAAGGGCACACTTGAAAATACCTTTAATCCCGAAATCGGCATCGCTTTAGAGGGCAATGAGATAATCGTTACCCGTCCGAGCGATGACAAAAACCATCGCGCGCTTCACGGACTTACCCGTACACTCGTAGCAAATATGGTCGAGGGCGTAACCAACGGCTATTCTAAAACGCTCGAGGTAAACGGTGTAGGTTACCGTGCGCAGAAGCAGGGAAAAAATCTTGTAATGAATCTCGGCTATTCTCATCAGGTCATAGTACCGGAGACCGCCGGAATCACAATCGACGTACCGGCTCCTAACCAGATAGTTATCAGCGGTGCAGATAAGCAGCAGGTCGGTCAGTTTGCCGCGGA